>JBEIGW010000100.1:0-9440 GCA_040381655.1 Deltaproteobacteria bacterium | reverse complement strand
TCCAAACAATCAGATAACCCTCCTCGATGTCGAATATCGGGAGGGTTTTTTAGTGTCAGGAGCGTTCTAGAGGCTCCTCAATCGTTTTAAAATCACTTGTGCAATATTTACGCAACTATTTGAATTATTTTTAATATCCCCCACCTTTGTCTTCCAAGTGGGAATTACTTCCTGCTAAAATTGACCATAGAGCCAATTTAGAAAAATCAGTTCGCAGAACATAACTCGTCACAGGATGTGCCGAGACCTAAATTCGACGTATGACGCTTACAGGGAGGTTACCGTGTCTGAGCAAAATCCGAGTGTCCGCCGCAAACGACTCCCCCTTCTTCCTCTGAGGGAGATTCTTGTCTTTCCTCAAACCGTGGTGCCCCTGTTTGTTGGCCGAGATAAATCCATACTCGCTCTTGAACAAGCGATGAGTGGTAGTAAGGAAATTTTTCTCTCAGCTCAGATGAAAGCAAAAACCCAGGACCCAACGGCCGACGATATTTACAAGGTCGGAACCATTTCAACAATTATCCAGCTTCTCCGCCTTCCAGATGGCACTGTTAAAGTCCTAGTGGAGGGTCAACGTCGAGCACGGATCACAGAGTTTTTGCAATCGGACGATTTCTTTTATGTTGAAGCCGAGGAACTAGAAGAAAAATCAGCGGCAACTGTTGAAAACGAAGCCATTGTTAGAACAGTAAAAATGGCATTCGACAACTACGTACGACTGAACAAACGAATCCCACAAGAAATGGTTTTAAGCATCACCGGGATTGAAGATGAGTCGAAACTTGCGGACACCTTGGTTGCCCATCTATCCAATCTAAAACTGAATGATAAACAACGCCTACTCGAACAAACTGACCCTAGAGCGCGATTGGAAGAACTCTACGGATTCATGCAGTCGGAAATCGAAATCATGCGGGTTGAAAAAAAGATCCGCGCCAGAGTCAAACGCCAGATGGAAAAGACTCAAAAAGAGTATTACCTAAACGAGCAGATGGCGGCGATTCAAAAGGAACTCGGAGAGAAAGACGATTCCCGTGCTGAGATGCAAGAAATCGAAGCTCAAATAAAGAAAAAAGCTCTATCTACAGAGGCTAAAGAGAAACTCTCCAAAGAACTAAAAAAACTTAAGCTGATGTCTCCCATGAGTGCAGAGGCGACCGTTGTTCGCAACTATATTGACACGGTCCTCAGTTTGCCATGGGGCGAGTATGCACAAGAGAAAAACAATATTAAACTCGCTGCTGACATCCTTGACAGGGATCACTATGGCTTAACAAAAGTCAAAGAACGTATCCTCGAATACCTATCCGTTCGCGCCCTAAGTGAAAGCACCAAGGGTCCAATTTTATGTCTTGCTGGACCTCCCGGCGTGGGTAAAACATCGCTTGCGCGCAGTATCGCGGAAAGTACGGGCAGACCTTTCGTCAGAATCTCGCTCGGTGGCGTGAGAGACGAGGCAGAGATACGCGGACATCGCCGCACTTACATCGGTTCGATGCCTGGCAAAATCATCATGGCACTCAAAAAAGCCGGAAAATCGAATCCAGTCGTTTTGTTGGATGAGATCGACAAAATGAGCCAAGATTTCAGAGGCGACCCTTCAAGCGCTATGCTGGAGGTCCTAGACCCAGAACAAAACCATAACTTTGTGGATCATTATTTAGATCTGGACTACGACCTATCGCGATGCCTTTTCATTGCCACTGCAAACAATCTCCATACCGTACCAAGACCCCTCTTGGACAGAATGGAAGTCCTCCAATTAACTGGGTATACCGAGGAAGAAAAGCTTGCCATCGCACAGCAGTACCTGGTGCCTAAAGAACTGAAAGAAAATGGCCTTGAAGGCTCTAACGTGACGTTTCAGCCCAAAGCCGTGCGGGAAATTATAACGTACTATACGAGAGAGGCCGGAGTAAGGAATCTGGAGCGAGAGCTCGGTAGTGTTTGTAGGAAAATTGCGCACAAGTACCTCATTAAACACGCTGAGGATTCTGAGAAAAACTCGGCCGAAACCACCAAAGATAACATTGATATCGCTGCACTTCGATCAAAACTGAACGTATCGGAAGTTGTGTCAGAGAAATCCGTTAACAAGTATCTCGGCCCTCGTAAGCATCGCGTTGGCATGCAAAATAGTGTTAACGAAATCGGAATATGCACGGGCTTAGCCTGGACCGAAACTGGCGGCGACTTGTTAGTCGTTGAAGTTACGACCGTCCCAGGTAAAGGAAAATTGACGATTACCGGTAAACTTGGTGACGTTATGCAAGAATCGGCTCAAGCAGCTATGAGTTACGTAAGGTCTCGTGCAGCATTCCTCGAGTTAGAAGAAGGATTCTACGATAAAGTGGATATCCATATTCACGTGCCCGAAGGTGCGATTCCAAAAGACGGCCCCTCTGCCGGACTTTGTATGGCTACGGCGCTAACGAGTGCCTTCACCAGGCGACCTGTTAGCAAAGATGTGGCCATGACGGGAGAGATCACGCTACGGGGACGAGCTCTACCGATTGGCGGACTCAAGGAAAAAGTGCTTGCCGCTCATCGGGGCGGCATTACTAAAATAGTGATCCCTCGCGAAAACGAGAAGGACTTAGCTGATATTCCCAAGAATATTTTGAAGGACGTCAAAGTGGTTTTGGTCGACCACATGGATGCAGTATTAATGCATGCGCTCGCCTGGGAGGATTTCAAGCAAGTCGAAAAAGACCGCCAAGATGCCTTGTTCGAGAAGCTTAAAAGGATCGCTGAAGCTGAGGGCACATCGTCGGAGTCCAATATACATCACTAATTTAGTTCTAAGCCGATCCTAACAACAGGGCTGCCCACGAGGCGGCCCTGTTCATTTTACAGCTTAAATTCCACAATTTTATTTTTTTTCCAACAATACTACCTCCATTCCGCCCGTATTATAAAACTCCACCATTAATGTAGTACCACGAAATACCGATTAATCCGGGGAACCTTGGAAGGATCATCGGTATGGGCGCAGCTCAAAAACGTCAGAAAAATGAGCAAGATCCACAACAGACGATAGCGTTTGTAGAGGGACTCAAACGTCAATGGATGGAAACCATAGACGCAATTCCCGATCCGTTTATCATGGTTGACGATAAATTTAAAATCAGTCGAGCCAATGCTGCTATGGCAGACATAGCAGGCATTAACGTGAAGAAACTTGTTGGACAAACCTGTCACGAAGTATTTGCCGGTCGTGATACCCCGTGTGAGAACTGCCATATGAGAAAGTCTAAGGCCGGCACCGAAGTCCCAGGCTACGAAATCTATAACAGTAAAAACGGCCGCTGGTACGAAGTCGCCACGCGACGTTTGAACCCTATCTCTGGGCAAAGTGGTGTCGTTCAAATTTACCGCGATAGAACCGAAGCCAAGAAGCTACAGAACCAGTTGGCGCAAAATGAAAAACTTGCCTCCATAGGCCAGCTGGCAGGTGGTTTCGCGCACGAGATCAATAATCCATTGGGTGGCATCCTTGTCTTCTCACAGATGCTCCTGCGTGAAGTTGACAAAGCTAGTCCACACTATCAAGACGTCGTTGAGATTGAAGCAGCTGCAAAGCGATGCAAAACGATCGTCGAAAATCTTCTTGATTTTGCGCGTCAGCGACCTTTAAGACCAAAAATTACCGAATGTGACCTTCATCTTATAGTATCCAACGCTGCGAAATTCGCCTCACTCGGATTTAATCAAAAAAAGAAGTGCCAAATCCGTCTAGAACTTTCGGCCAAGCATTACGTTTTCCAGTCTGACAGCAACCGGTTGACACAAGTTTTTCTTAACTTGTGTACAAACGCCTTCCAGGCAATGCCAAACGGCGGTTCGATAACCATCCGCTCCTCCGACGAAACCATTCAAAAGAAGGATGTACTGGCTATCAGTATATCCGACACTGGTAGTGGCATTCCGAAGGATCATATCAGAAAGATATTCGAACCTTTCTTCACGACAAAAGAACCAGGAAAAGGCACTGGGCTTGGCTTATCAATCGTTCACGGAATCTTGCAGGATATCGGTGGTTCGATCGATGTTACAAGTAAGGTTTCGGTCGGAAGTACATTCACAGTGAGATTACCGGTCGAGCCGGAGGAATCCAAATGAAGCATCAAGCAACCCATAAACAAAAGACGGCTATGCCAAAGATGACCATTGCTTACGCCATTGCGGTCACGACCGTCTTTTCCTTCATTATTATCAGATCAATGAAGCTACACTCCGGTGAGGCAAGCCTCCTGATTGATACAGCGGCGGCATTACTATTCGGCACAGCTGTCACCGGTGCTTTTATGATGGTATTTCATATGGGAATTGCGCAAAGACACGGGGGTCCATTTTCAGATCCAATACATATACTACCCATAAGTTGTATTTCTCAGGGACTCGCCTATACGATCTATTACAAGCAGCTCATGCATGATGCCGTATTTTTTTCGGTCATTATAGGATTACAGGCGTTTAGTACGTGGCTAGCCTGTCGCCTCGCGATGCGTGGGTTTCGGATCGCTGACAATGGTGTCCGGCAAGTTGCGCGACTTTTACCAATTCTAATGATAGTTTTTGGGTTTTTGAGCTGGCCGCTTAAGAACTTCTTCAACGTCCAAACTCTTGTTATTAGCGCAACGATTTTCCACGCTCTATTAAATAGCGTAGGACTATTGGCCGTGGCGATCTGGTACTCAGCGCACCCAGCCCATCGCCTTGATACCAGCAGTGTTATTCAAAGTTACAAATTCCGAAGCGATTGGGCATCTGAGAAGATGTCCATATTTAATATGACAATGTTGACGGGCTTTGTTCATTTGGCCGGCGTATTTATTACGTGGAACGAATATCGAAACTCTGGCGGATCTTATCCAGAGGTCGCCCTCGCCTCATTCCACATTCTTTTTATACCTGCCGTTATGGATGCTTGGAGAGAACTCTCCGATCTCGGCGTCGATCGAAGTAAGCTACAAGAGCTATCAAAACTGACATTAAAAAGCGCTCGGAAAGTATTGCTACGTCATAAGCAGCCAAACGAAACCTGGTCTGCAACAGTGGGAACAAAAACTGCGACATTGACCGTCGAAAGTGACTTGGAGAACACATTAACAAATAAGCTACCAGCAACACTTCAGCGCATCAGAGAAGAAGAAATCATTAATTTTATAAGCCAGCTCGTGAAGGAACAGTCTCTCTCAATCCAGCAACTCGCTGAGAAGATCGTATGCACCATAGATCCCGAGCATTCCATCAGGCCATGTCTTGACGCATTGAAGCTCTGCTCAGCACTTTACCTTGACGCCGGTGCTATCTTAGAACGTCGGATACTGGGACTAACCGCGCTGCTTCCAATCGTCAACCCAGGTCTTGGCGAAGCCGTAAAACGGCAGGCGTCGCTTAACCTTTTAAAGCGAACAAAGTGGTTCTTTTATTTTGATTACAATTGGACAGATCAAAGTATCGTCAATACTCCGAATGGGGCTCGATACGGAATCCAATTAGACCAAATGACACCTGAGGTGCGTATAAGGTTAATTGAAACCATGAAGCAAACCCATGGCTTAGGTAACTTTGTTTGGATAGGACCAGACGCCTACGAGAGATTGCTCCATGAAGCGCCCGGGCTCTCGTCTATTATGGATGCCCATTCGCTTAAAATGAGTGATGGCAGCGAAGAGCTTCTTTTTGCAATAAAATTCGAGGAGCTTGTACCTCGCCTACAGCGCTACTACGCCTTAGATGTGTTCCGTGCAAAAATTATTGACTTCGAACCATCTGATAGTTCCATTAAACTTCTTAATGTCTTAGCTCTTCAGATAGCTAACGCTAAAGGCGAGGCCGAGTTTGGCCGCGTCATAGAGGTTATTGCGAGCTACCGATGGCGAGGATTTAAGGAAAAAGACCAAGCCTTAAAACTACTACTGAGCATCTTCGAGGCTTCAAAAAGCTCCCCTGATAAGCTCGCCTTGACGGAACATGCAGTGAAAAATCTTCTAGGAAAACTCAGCAACGCCATAGCATCCATCGGATATCCTAGTCAGATAATAAATCAAGCTTACGTCTATAAAATTGAACTACGAAATATGACCAAACTACAATCAGCTGCACTGAATCCCAATGATATCCGACATTCTGAGGCTTGGGTTACACTCGCATCTATCGATCACTTAAGACTAAACGTCTCCGACATTGCTTCGATGCGATCTATTTTGAACCATGCATCTAAACGAACTGATATTCTCGCGAATGCAGCAATACAAGCTAGACTGATTGATTGCGCTGCAGGACTTATTAAGCGGCAATTCCAAGACGGTGAGCAAATCGATCACTCTTTAATGATCAACGCAATAAGTACCACGGCTCAACTCGATGCTAATTATGAAGCCTTGTCATTTATTCTGGACACTTTAATTTATTTAACCAAAGTCTTGGGTAAGCCAATTATTCTACCGGCGCGGGCTTTTGCTTATTTTGAACAAGTCAATTCTAGACGTCTTGAAGAGACTACCCCATGGCATCAGGCTGTCGTCAGCCGTTGGCACGAGTATAAAAGCATCTGCAATAGCGCCAACCAAACAAAGCTGGCCGCCTCTTAGAGGACGGCCAGTACCTGTCACTTGCTCATACTTTTACAGAACCTATACAGTGGACCTCGTCTCACGCTGGACAACACCGACTTGCCCACGACCCGAGCGCTCACTACGTGTTTTTAGAAACTTATCTATCCAGAGTAGATACGTACTCCCGACAAAGTTTGTGGTTAGCGTAGCGCCAATAATAGCGACTGACATGGCAATCGCAAAATTACGAATACTATCTGGTCCGAAAACTATAATCCCTACTAACGACAGGTTTGTCGTAACAGATGTATTTATCGTCCTAACAAAACACTCATTTAAAGACTTATTTATCTGTTCTGAAAATGGCTTTCCGCCATCTGTTTCCATGTGTTCCCGAATTCTGTCGAACACTACAATGGTATCATTTACAGAGTAACCAATTCCCGTGAGCAGCGCAGCGATGGCTGTTAAATCAAACGACTTCCAGAAGAGAAAGTAAAACGCCAACATCGCGCTAACATCCGGAATCAATTTGATAACGGCTCCTGATCCAAACCTAAAATCGAATCGGAATGCAAGATAGATCATAATGCCGAAAATTGCATACGCCATGGATACAAATCCCTGGTTACGCATTTCCTTACCTATTTGAGGACCAACATAGTCCACTCTTTTAATACTTGGACCTGAACTCGCTAATTCCTTGCGAATCGTATCTTGCAATTTATTGACCCTCGCTCCGCCAGACGCATGCGCCGCGTCCTTTTCTGCTGCGGTCAGCTCGCCTTGTCCCGACTTCTGGTCTTCAAATCGAAGCAGGTACTCCTTGCCTCCCCCTGCAAGACTCTGAATCGACAAGTCGTGGATGTCAGCCTTTTCGGCAACCTTTCTTAGTTGGTCTGGTGAAACATTTTCATTAAATCCAACCTCGACCTCAGTTCCACCGATAAAATCAATAGACCAGTTAAATCCACGCACAATTCCTGCGCCAATTACAGTCGCCGAAAGTATAACGGCTATTGTGGTTGCAGCAACGTCGTAGCGCAGGAAATTGAAGTTGAACACACGCGCCTTGCTCGCTCGCTCCCCACCCAACCATGCTAAGATTCGACTGGAATCCGTCTGCCCAGAAAGAGCCAAGTCAAAAAACACATGGCTACAGTACAGAGCTGTCCATAGAGACAACACCAAACCGATAGCCAGCGTCACCGCAAAACCTCTAATGGGTCCAGATGTGTTCGTGCCCAACAAGATAAATGCTGCAAGTAGAGCCGTTACGTGAGAGTCAATAACTGTCCAAAAAACCCGCTTAAAGCCGTTGTCGAGGGCTGACCTTGGAGATCTGCCTGACCTTAACTCATCACGAATGCGTTCGTTTATTAGGACGTTGGCATCAACTGCCATTCCAAGAGAAAGAACGAAGCCGGCAATACCAGGCAGGGTCAATGCAAATCCAAACATGGACATTGCAGCAAGCATAAAAATACCGTTCAGAACAAGGGCAACGCACGCGATAACCCCTGGACGACGATAATAAAGAATCATAAATGCAAATACACAGAGAAGCCCTACGATGACGCCCATGATTCCTTTTTTACCAAGCTCGGGCCCCAAACTTGCGCCGACCTGGCGCTGCTCGAGAATCGTAATAGTTGCCGGTAATGCACCGGATTTTAGAACCATCGCTAGCTCTTGCGCTTCTTTGATCTTCCCCTCAAAATCACGACCATCCCCCAAAGTGATCATGGCATTTCCGCCGCCGATTTTGCCGTTGATCACAGGCGCACTTTCAACGATGTCGTCAAGAACAATAGCCATACGTTTCCTGACGTTGGCACCAGTAACATCTTCAAAACGCTTACCACCAATGGTCGTAAAACGCAGCGACACGATAGGAGTTTGCGCCACACCGTCCTGGTTTGTTGACGCCATGGCGTCCATCACGTCATCACCGGTAATCTCCGTAGCGGCCTTCACCACATAGGTGCGAAAAATGGGCTTACCGTTTTGCGACGATTCTTCGCCGAATAGAACTTCACGATCGACCGGAACGAGATCTTTGGTCAGCTCAAGAATCTTTTGTCGATTCTCACTGACGAGTGACATGCCGTTAACTCTATCTAGTTGAACCTCAGGGGGTAGCTTTCCCGCTAAAGACTCGAACCCCCGGAAATCGTCGTCAACTATTTTGAATTTAAGTTGCGCGGTTCGACCAAGCAATTCCTTTGCTTTCTCTGGATCTTTAAATCCCGGAAGCTGAGCTATAATAGAGCCGTCTGAACGGCGATTGATAATCGGCTCAGTGACGCCCCATTTGTCAACCCGACTGCGCACGACACGCTCTGCCTGCTCAAGAGCCCCATCTTTAATTGTTTGGATTTGATCGCCGCGGAACACAAAGTCTAGAAATGTTCCTTGGGAGTTGACCTTTTGCAGGGAGGGATAGTCACTGTCAATTGCTTTGACGATTGCAGCTGTGTCAGCGCCCGGCTCAGTCTCAACTCGAAGCTTTGTCTCACCTTTCACAACATAGGCCGTCTTAACGCCGGAAACTTTACTTTTCTGGTCAGCCCAATGTCCAATATCAGTTCCAATCCTCGCCAATCGATTTTCCACCGCTTGGGTTAGATTGACACCCAAAACCAGCTG
Organism: Deltaproteobacteria bacterium; assembly: GCA_040381655.1. GTDB lineage: Bacteria > Bdellovibrionota_B > Oligoflexia > Oligoflexales > RGVZ01 > CAMDKS01. Next base: position 228 of record JBEIGW010000100.1, on the reverse strand, counting down.
AACACCACCTTGCAAATCAAGACCGAGGTTAAGATGGCCGTTTGGAAGCCATTTTGGCAAAACCTTGCTCATGTGCTCCTGGTCATTTCGAAGATCGGCTGGTTCGGACATGTAAATGCCCGTGGGGATAAGGATGTAGATGGAAATTACAGTCAACGCAGCAATGAACATCATGCGCCATCGGATGGACTTCATAAAAACAACACCTCTTGCAATGATTATGGTGCT
>JBEIGW010000099.1:0-9463 GCA_040381655.1 Deltaproteobacteria bacterium | reverse complement strand
TAGGATAATTAGCAAAAAAATAAACCCGACGCAAGTCAGGTTTATAAGTGCAGGATATTGTTAGGCGGCTCGTCTATTTCGCGTCGTCATCACGCTTGCGCTGTGAAATTTTCAATCTCATTTAATAACGCGCTGATTATTTCACGATCAGATAGCGGTGCTATCTCCAAAATCTGCCTGTATCGCCGGGCAAGTGCATACTCAATGCGCTGCGCGCTGACCCCAAGCATTGGCTCTTGCACGAGAGGTGGCATGAAACGGGATACCTGAGCTGCGACCTTACCTGTTACAGCCGTCAAGCCGGACGTACCACTGCTCGGTAAGCCTCTTTGAGCGAAAATCAACTGGACCAACTGCCGCAAGGCTTTATTGTGAAATTCGGTTCGGTCCATGGCCGTCGCGCCTGCTCGACCATCGGCACCGAAAGAACTTCGCTGCTTGACCGCGTAAATAGCGACTGCCGTGTGCTCCAACTGCAGAGCCCTGTTTAGAGCTGCTACGTAGGGCGTATCATTGTAGTGAAGTCCCGATGTTCTTGGGCGTCCGCGAAACGACGAAAACGACAACACACCGATGTTGTCGGAGTAGGTCAGTTCATTGTAGACGCGGTCGAAAGGCATACTTTAGGTGTCACCGTTGCATCTAGACGTTTGTTCAAGTTGTGCCCAATATATAGGCACCACTCTAATTTAATAGATCGTCCCGAAGGTTTCAAGTTAAAATTTTATGATTTTTATTAATATTCTTAGCATCATAGCCCACGCGGTTTACGTTTTTTCTTTGGAGACAGGTCCAGGCAAGACAAGGAGTTTATTGTAACCAACTAGAATCTAAACCCTATTCCGAGAGCTAAGACTGGCAGTGGGGTTTTGGTGAATCGTCCAAGCTCTTCTCCCGCCTTTTGGTCTAGGTCTTTCTCGCTTTTGCTACGCAACTCGCCGAGGGCCCCTGAAAGCTCTTCTGGGGTGCCATCCGGGGCGACGATGGACGCCTTGACCGAGGAGTCCTCTTTGGTGCTCAAAGGTACGAAAGCCCCCAATTCTGCGGTCAAAGCCCAGGCCGGACCCAGGTTATAAATCCAGCCAGTCGCGACGCGAGCATAGGTGCTTTGCATTTTAATATCGGTATCGAGAGCGATAACGTTTCTAGTTTGAATGGCAGCACTATCATTTCCGCATGGAGGCTCTTTCGCGGCCTCCGCGATGCTACAGATGCGCAGCGGTGCTGAAGTGGAGCCCGCAATCTTAAGAGTCCGCAATCCGCCAGCAAGTGACGCGTACCAGACCCCTCCGAGCGGGTGCCAAATAACGCCCGCATGTGCATGAGGACCCCAAGCCACCTTGAGGTTGATGTCAAAGGCTGGGTAAGCAACGGCAATTGACTTTGATTGGTCGGCCTTAATGATGTCGCTTGGCATGGAAACTTCCACGTCAATCGGCACAGGAGCCCCGATGCCAACAGCAAATGCAAAATGTGGTGAAACACTGAAGCGGTAATCCAGACGCGCAATCTCTGGAGAGCTCGCATACACGGCAAGCGTGCTCCGCTTTGACTTGGTGGGTGCAGGCTCAAACTGGGCTTCGGGAGCATCGCCGTCTTTAGACGACTGGGCCTCTGGTTCCGCGGGTCTGCGGCGTTGTTTCTTTATCCGTTTTTTGTTTTCCTCGTGGTAGTAGCCCTCTCTGGAGTCACCGCCTGATTTCCAGTTCGGAGGCAGTTCGCCAGAATTTTGAGCTAGGCTGACTTGGGAGGCGAGCAGGCCCAGAAAAGCCACAGCTAAAATGGGGCACAATTTCTTGTTACCGCGTGTCTTCATGAAACGAATCCCTATGAAACTGCACAAGATTTATTCTGTATAGTTTACATTAAAATGAGCTAAAACGTGCTGAAATATCATGGGCAAGTCACAGAAATGACCATGTTTTTGTCGATTCAGACGGCTGTCTTGATGCCTAGTTGTTGCGCTTATGAGTTAGCGGTGATTAAATTCGAGCGTTTTCGAGTCCAACCTTTAAAAAAAACTGGGATGATTCACCATGCGTGATCACATCGAAGAATCGATTCGAGATCGCTTGTCGCGACTAGCTGGCCGTAGCGGAGGCGTCGAGAAGCCTCGCGTCTGCGCGTTAACCGGGTCATGTCCGAAGTGTACGCAGTTCAAAGGAGTTGAGCTTTCTGGTGACAAGTCTACCATTACGGCCAGTCTTTGTGACTGCATCAGAGGATGTCTCGTTTGCTCAGGTAGTGGCATGCGCCCCTCAACTGCACAACCAACCTCGGGCAAGGCCAGTCCTTCGTTGAAATCTGATCTTATGTCTACTGTGGAGCCGTGCATGTCACCGTCTCCCAAGAAAATAGCGGGAATTATTAACGAGGCAAAAATCCCGTCGAGATATCTGGAAGCTGAACTTAGCAAGTTTGAGGGATTTAACCCCGCTGACCGAACGCAGAAAACAACCATCACAAATTGGCTTCGAGGTCTTAAGCCAGGAAAAAGCTCTGGCCTACTATTAAGCGGCCCCGTGGGTATAGGGAAAAGTTGGCTACTTGCGGCGATGGCAAAACATTTAGCGTTTCAAGGTTTCTCAGTGCGTTATGCTGATTTTTTTCAGCTTGTTCACGAGCTTCGAGAGGCTTATTCCAGCGAGCAGTCCGACAAATCAAGTCTGAGGCCACTCCAAAATGTAGATGTTTTGATTATCGATGAACTCGGCAAAGGGCGTAATACTGAATGGGAGTTGAGTGTTGCCGATAGCTTGATCAGTGACCGATATAATGGGAACAAGTGTATCATTGCAGCAACAAACTATCCTCTGCGGTCGAACACTCAGGAGCAGCGTCAGATCGATTATTTGCGGTCTGAACCAGCGACTAACCAAATGAACACCACAGCCTTTGAGCCCCTTGCTCAGCGCGTAGGGACTAGGATGTTTTCTAGACTTTCTGAAAACTGCATATGCATGGAATTAATCGGCTCTGATAGACGTCGGCGGTAAATGATGAGCCCATCCGAAAGCACGCCATGCTTTTTGCGTTCTCTCGGCAAGTGGTCTCCCGAGACCCACTTGTTGGGGCTCAAGTCGACAGCTAATGGAGTGACTCTTGATAAAGTGTCCTTTAATTGTTGCGATGGGCAAGGGATCCAGGTCGATGCATCGTCTCCAAGGTCAGCAAGTCAGTGCAGCTTGATGCGTCGCTGGAGTCGGCTTTCATCATTTTTGTCCCAAATTGGTTTAGAGCCTGATGACCCAACCAATATTCTGTTTGGTCATCATAGGGGTGATTTCGCAAAAAACGAGAGAGACCTTTGGGAAAAAGGTTTGCGAAATATTCAGTTGTTTTGTCGTGATAACCTAGATGGACTTCTACGACGGACGCGGGGTCAGATCATAGATATGAGCCGCTACCCGTGGAGTAAAGATCGAGGCGCGGTTACGTCTGACGGTTCAACTGCAGAGGCCACCACGCCTAGGCTGGCGTTGATTGTGGGTGCGATTTTAATCTGGCATTTCGAAGCATGTGTTTTACCATTTCGCATGGGATACGCTCGAAACAATTCGGGGCCTGGATTATCAAATTTTTCTATGGTTCCGGTCAGTTCTTGGGATGCTTTATTAGATAAAAGCGGAGCGACGCCCAAAGTCATTATGGTTGATGGTGTGTCGGAGCTTTGGCACCCGAATCGACTCGAGCTGATCGAGGCTTTGATTTCATTCGCATCGGAGCGCAGAATTCCACTTTGGATTTTTGAGGATCCTGTTAGTGAAGCAACAGCGGCCCCAAATTCTAAAATCTCTGATAAAAGTTTCCGAAGTGGAGTGAATAAAAGGCTCTCTGAATTACGTCGTCGAAGTGCGTCTGATTGGATTACGGTTCAGGGCAGAAGCCGGCTGAGTGAAGTTTGTGACGTTAGCGATAGCGGGCTAAAACCATCCGGAATCCCGCCAATAGTTTGAGTTAATTTAGTTTTCATCAATAATTTTTAATATTACACGATCAAGTTCACCGATTAAACGTCGATACCTCTCTGGCTTAGATTAGCAGGAGGATAAGATGATCTTAACTTCATTTTTCATGCGCGTTACGCGGAGTTGGCTATCGGTAACTCTCTTATCCCTTTATTTGGCGCAGTTTTCTCCTATTTTTGCAGCAGATGAGGCCCCAGTTACCAAAGCTTATGATGATAGCTACATTATGAGTCGTGTTCAGCTCGTCGGCGTCATCGCGGGCGGCAGCTCTGAAACCTCCGGAATAGCTGTAATTAAAGACATTCATAGTGGTCGTTCTTATGCCGTAAAGACGGGTGATGCGCTGCCCGGTGTTGGTCATATCGTTCTAACGAAAGTGCAGCGAGAGGTAGCCGTCTTTAAGGCTAACGATCAAGAGTACTTCGTTAGAGTTAGCATAGGCTCATCGCCGGCATCTGCTGGCACATCGAGCGCAACGGTTGTGTCTAAAAATTTGGATGATTCCGATAAAGTAAGCGAAAACAAAGGCCCAGGCCTCTTTGAAACGTGGGCGGCGGGTGCCATAGAAAGAGGATCAGACCTGATCTCCTTGGATAAAATTAAAAATAAAAAATCTGATCTAACTCATCCCGGACCTATCAAAGGTGCTATCGAAGGGGCAGATGTTGGCTTGGCCGACGATCAAGATCAGCCTGAGGAAAATGTCGTTGTTGAGGATGACGGCGACGAGGTTGAGCCATCGCTTTAATTCGCTGCGACCTATTCGTGCTGCTGGTCATACCAGCCATCACCCTTGCGGCGTTCGTGAATGAGCGCCCAAGCAGCTCCGCAAAATAATTTCCCGATACTAGTTAGATCAGGGTCATCCATGGGAGCTTCAGCTCTCACGACGATATTAAGCTGATCGCACTGCGAGGCAAGTTCCCGCAGGGCATCAATATCGTTTTTCGCCTGGGCCATAGTGTCGTAGAAAGCAACTTTGTAGGCTCTATCTGTACTTCGGCTAACCACACCGGGTTCCTTTGGTGGTCGACTTAAGGTCCGGCGAGGTTGAATAGCACTTTGAAAGGCAACTTTACCCGCCTGTTGCTGGCGATGTCCTGAACTGGAGTCCGGACCTGTTTGTGAAGATGCTTGTTGGTCATCGCGTCCAGTCTGACGATTTTCGTGACGTTGGCCGTGTCCGCCATTTCGTTCGCCACGCTGGTTTTTATTGTTATGTCTATTCCTACCGCCTCGACCCCGTCGCGACATATTCTTGGACTCCTCTAACAGCTTGGCTTGTCGGAATTTATTCTATTTAAGACGGTTGCTAACACATCATCGATTTTAATCCGCTGTTGAACGGCCGTATCGCGATCGCGGATGGTTACCGTGTTATCATCAAGTGACTGCATGTCAACCGTGAGGCAAAACGGTGTGCCAATTTCGTCGTGCCTAGCGTAGCGCTTACCAATGGACTGCTGTTCATCGTAACTAACATTTAGGCCAGCGCGTCGGAGGGTTTTAACGATTGACCGTGCTTTTTCCGGCAGTCCGTCTTTTTTTACAAGCGGCAATATAGCCGCTTTATAAGGTGAAAATTTGGGGTGAAGTTTTAATACCACTCTAGATTTTTCTTGCCCTTCGTGGTCTACGCCTTTTTCTTCATGGTATGCATCAAGAAGAAAGCACAATACACTGCGTGTTAGGCCTGCCGCTGGCTCGATCACGTATGGCGTGTAGCGCCAACCGTTTTTACCCGTGCTGGGATCTGGCTTGTTTTGGTCAAAATAACTAAGTTTTACGCCAGTTGCCTCGGCGTGCTTAGTGAGGTCATAGTCAGTTCTGGAAGCGATACCTTCAAGTTCACCCCAACCCCAAGGGTACAAGTACTCAACGTCAAAACATGAGTCACTATAGTGGGCTAGCTCGTCGTCACTATGAGGGCGAAGTCTAAAATTATCGTCTTTATTTGAAAATCTTTTATACCAAGCCATCCGTTCGCCGCACCAGTATTTCATCCATTCATTCTGGGTGCCTGGCTCACAAAAGTATTCCATTTCCATCTGCTCAAATTCGCAGGATCTGAAAATATAGTGTTCTACGACGATTTCGTTCCGAAAACTTTTGCCCACCTGGGCGATGCCAAAAGGGATTTTCATGGACATACTTTGTTGAACGTTCAAAAACTGAACAAACATCGCTTGTGCGGTTTCAGGCCGAAGATAAACGGCAGATTTCGATGCGATCTCATCGACGGTGGCCCGTTTTTGCTCCGGAGTCATGCTGGGCTCGACTGCAGCCAACATCTCGAGGGTAGGGTCGACCGGGCCAAGATTGGTTTTGAACATAAGATTAAATTGACGCTCTGCACTCAAATTGGGGCAGCTACATACCGGGCAAACATAGCCTCGCTCACTAACATTCGCGCGAAGCTTCTCCCCCGAGTTTTTGCCGCCTTTGTGGAACGTCATCTCGGTGCCGGGTTTGTGTTGAGGTGCCTTATCAGCCCTAAAACGCTCTCGGCAATTTAGACAATCAACGAGCGGGTCGGAGAAACCGGATAGATGGCCGGACGTTTGCCAGACACGCGGATGCATCATGATACTTGCGTCGATACCAACGATATCCTCGCGCTCGTAAACCATGGCCTTCCACCACTCGTTGGCGATATTTCGTTTAAGCTCAACGCCTAGTGGACCATAATCGTAGCAGCTGCGAAGGCCGCCATAGATCTCGGAGCTTTGAAAAATGAAGCCCCGTCTTTTGCATAGGGATACGATTTTCGACATCAAGTCATTGGGCGTTTCAGAATTCATGAATACTTGACCTAACCTAACAGTAAGTTGCAGCACACCACGAGAGGATTCCATGCCTGCATGGGGTTCTTAGATCTGCGTTCGAACATGCTCGAAGCAGAGGCAGTAAGCTCTCTATATTACAACCATTTATTAAACCTGGCGACGTGTTCTTAATAAAAGCTAGAGCGCACACAAACGAGCGGCGGCACGGGAAGTAGCCCCTTTTTAAGGCAATGCGAAATAGCCTCCTTTAGATATGTTGTGCAAGTGCCTGTTTACCTTGAGTTTTAGCAGTTTAACAGATAGGATCAATGCCTGTTCTGATTGTATTTAATTCAAGCGTCCCGAACATATGTCGGCAGGAAATTAGTCACTCCTTACATCGCACCATGGAGCAACAAAATGAGTAAACGTGTCCCAGGATCCCAAAAAGCTGCACCCACAAAATCGCCGACAAGCAAAGTCACGAGCTCAAGTCGAGCGCTTGATTACAAGGTCAAAGATATTTCCCTAGCTGAATGGGGCCGTAAAGAAATTGAAATCGCTGAAAAAGAAATGCCGGGACTGATGGCTCTTAGGTCCGAGTACAAGGGCAAGAAACCTCTTAAAGGAGCGAGAATCGCTGGATGTCTTCACATGACCATTCAGACCGCAGTGCTCATTGAGACACTAGTTGATCTAGGAGCCGATGTTCGCTGGTCCAGTTGTAATATTTTCTCAACGCAAGATCACGCGGCTGCTGCCATTGCCGCTGCTGGGATTCCAGTGTTCGCTTGGAAGGGCGAGACACTTAAAGAGTATGATTGGTGCATTGAGCAGACATTGATGTTTGGTGATAAGCCGCTGAATATGATTTTGGATGACGGCGGGGATCTAACCGTGATGGTTCATAACCAGCATCCTCATCTTTTGAAGCACATCAAAGGTGTTTCTGAGGAGACGACCACAGGTGTTCATCGTCTTTACCAGATGTTTGAAAAAGGCAAACTGAAGATACCCGCGATCAACGTCAACGATTCGGTAACGAAGTCAAAATTTGACAATCTCTATGGTTGCCGAGAATCCTTAGCAGACGGGCTGAAGCGAGCAACCGATGTCATGGTTGCTGGCAAGGTTGTGTTGGTCGCTGGTTACGGAGATGTTGGTAAGGGCTGCGCCCATTCGATGCGTGGATTTGGTGCTCGGGTTTTAATTACCGAAATTGATCCAATCTGTGCGCTGCAGGCGGCCATGGAAGGTTTTGAAGTAGTGACGATGGATGATGCTGCATCCGAGGCCGATATTTTTGTGACAGCCACCGGCTGTGATGCAGTTATAACGGACAAGCATTTCAAGCAAATGAAGGACAATGCGATTGTTTGTAACATTGGCCATTTTGATAGTGAGATCGATGTGGCGTGGTTGGAGAAGAATTGTCGTAAGGAGATTAATATCAAGCCGCAGGTCGATAAGTTTGAGCTTTCCAACGGCCGCTCATTGATATTGTTGGCGAGAGGGCGTTTGATGAATTTAGGATGTGCTAATGGCCATCCAAGTTTCGTTATGTCGACGAGCTTTACCAACCAAACGATGGCTCAAATTGAACTTTGGGCGAACTCATCAAAGTACAAGGTTGGCGTTTACACGCTACCTAAAAAACTTGATGAGAAGGTTGCTATGCTTCACCTTCAGAAGCTCGGCGTGAAGTTAACCAAGCTAACGAAAAAGCAGTCTGATTATCTGGGAATCCCCGCTGAGGGGCCATTTAAGCCGGATCACTACCGTTACTAAGATTTGTTGCTTTAATGCACGCTGATTGGAGCCGGCCTTGTAGGCCGGCTTTTTTTGTCAATTAGCAGTGAAAAATTTTCGTAGGTTAAACCTGCCTATCATAAAACCGCCTGATCACACGTATCATAGAGGTATAAACAAGATACAAACGGAAGATTATGGTCATCCGATTCTCAAAATCAGCGATCGAGCAGCCCAAAGATGAGATCGTCGCGGCGGCAGACGATATGAGGAAATTCATAGCCGCAGCATCTTCGGTTGTGGTTGGAAAAGATCATCAACTCAAGTTGGCGTGGTGTTGTGTTGTTGCTGGGGGACATCTTTTAATTGAGGATTTACCAGGAATGGGGAAAACAACGATGGTTAAAACCATCGCGCGTTTGCTTGATTTGCCATGGAAGCGAGTGCAATGCACCAGCGACATGCTTCCGGCTGATATAACAGGCGGGAGTGTCTTCGATGAGGCATCGAAGTCTTTTCTATTTATGCGAGGACCAATATTTGCAAACCTCGTTATGGCTGACGAGCTCAATCGCGCGTCTCCTAAGTCACAAAGTGCTTTTTTGCAGGCTATGGAAGAACTATCCGTGAGCGTGGATGGACAGACCTATGAATTGCCCAAACCGTTTATCGTCATGGCAACGCAAAATAGCCTCGACAGTTCCGGGACAAATCCCTTGCCCGAGTCGCAGTTGGACCGTTTTATGATGAGTTTGAGTTTAGGGGTTCCGACGAGAGACGTTGAAAAGAAGCTTTTGACATCTCCACCACGCGCAGATCTTTTAGAAACATTACCACCTGTGATGAGCTCCAACAGACTTGTGCAGATTAGTCGACTCGCATTCAGCGTTCATGTTGGCGAAAGAGTGGCCGACTACATCATGGATTTCGCCCAGTGGATTCGTGACAGAGCACACGGGGTGTCGCCTAGAACAGTGTTGG
>JBEIGW010000098.1:0-9538 GCA_040381655.1 Deltaproteobacteria bacterium | reverse complement strand
GGAATCGATTGGTTGATGATCTTGAAGTAACCGCCACCGGCAAGTTTCTTGAACTTAACAAGGCTAAAGTCTGGCTCAATACCGGTTGTATCGCAATCCATGAGTAGACCGATGGTACCCGTCGGTGCAATTACTGATACTTGCGCGTTGCGGTAGCCATGCTTAAGGCCAAGTTCAAGGGCCTGATCCCATGACGTTTTGGCAGCCGTTAGCAAGTCTTTAAACTTCGTGGACTGGTTGATGGCCAAGGGCTTGATCGTAATGCCTTCATACGTGGAATCATTATAAACAGCACGACGATGATTGCGAATGACTCGAAGCATGTGCTCTTTGTTGGCAGCATAACGAGGAAATGCACCCAGTTGGCCAGCCATCTCAGCGGACGTTCGGTACGAAACGCCTGTCATGATGGCCGTGATCGCGCCAGTGATATCGACAGCATCCGCTGATCCGTAAGGGATACCCATACGCATGAGCATCGCGCCAATGTTTGCATAACCAATACCCAAGGTTCGGAAGTCCCAGCTCTTCTGAGCGATTTCCATAGATGGGAACTGAGCCATTTGTACGGAGATATCAAGAATCATCGTCCAGATGCGGCAACCGTGCTCGAATGCAGCGATGTCAAATCCATTCTTCGCATTATAGAACTTCAGGAGGTTGAGACTTGCAAGGTTACACGCTGTGTCATCAAGGAACATGTACTCGGAGCAAGGGTTTGATGCATTGATTCGGCCATCTTCTGGGCACGTGTGCCACTCATTGATTGTGGAATCAAACTGTACACCTGGGTCAGCGCACTGCCATGCAGCGTGTACGATGTCGTCCCAAAGCTTACGAGCTTTGATCGTTTTGTGGGTTTTACCGTCGGTTCTTCGCTTAAGATCCCAATGGCTGTCACCATCGACAGCTGCCATGAAGCTATTAGGAATCCGAACCGAATTATTTGAATTTTGGCCAGCGACAGTTAAGTAGGCTTTGCTAGTCCAGTCCGTATTGTAGGTTTCAAACTCGATGTCGTTCACACCTTGTTTTGAAAGCTCCACAATTCTTTGGATGTAGCTCACAGGAACTTGCTCACGACGAGCGTTTTGCATGGCACGTAGGAGGTCTTTATTCTTGGTTGGATCAAAGCGCTCTTCAGTTTCGCCGCCGGCGTTAATAGCTCCTAAAATGGCGCGCAGGTTCTTCTCTATAACGATTGAACCACAAACGAGGCTGGCAACTTTTTGCTCTTCTACGACTTTCCAATTGATGAACTCTTCAATATCTGGGTGATCAAGATCTAGGCAGACCATTTTTGCCGCTCTTCGTGTGGTGCCGCCAGATTTGATAGCGCCCGCTGCTCGGTCGCCAATTTTGAGAAAGCTCATGAGGCCCGAACTTTTACCGCCGCCAGCCAAAGATTCACCGTCGCCGCGGATACTAGAAAAGTTAGTTCCTGTTCCACTTCCATACTTAAATAGTCGAGCTTCACGGGTCCAAAGATCCATGATGCCGCCTTCATTGACGAGATCATCTTTGACGGCCTGGATGAAGCACGCATGCGGCTGCGGACGTTCGTAAGCATTTTTAGACTTTTGAAGTACACCTGTTTTAGGGTCGACGTAGTAGTGGCCCTGACTGCCGCCTTTTAGGCCGTAAGCATAATAGAGGCCCGTATTGAACCACTGCGGACTGTTGGGAGCACACATCTGGTGAGCCAGCATGTAGCAAGTTTCATCGTAGAACGTGGCCGCATCAGCCTCTGAGTCAAAATAACCAAAGCGACGTGCCCAATCTGTCCAGCAGCCAGCAAGGCGGTGAAACACTTCGCGTGAATCACTCTCAGTGCCTACCTTGGGAATGCCCGCCTTGCGCAGGTATTTTTGCGCCATGATATCGGTCGCAACCTGACTCCAGAAATCTGGAACCGTGACTTTAAGTGATGACGACGCCTTGCTACCGTCAGAATTCTTAAGCTCTGAGGTGCGATCCTCAAAACGGATGCCTTCGTAAGGTTGACCAGGAGTTTTTACAAATCGTCGCTCGAATTTCATGAACTTATCCCTTCCTTGGTTATCCCCACCGCTGTTTTAGCTCCCACATTGTGATCAGTCAGGTGTTAAGTTTTAGCCTGTTCAAAATTTCGGCAAAAAGTTACCCGTTGTCACGCAGTTAGCGTCACATCGAAGTGGTTCGTTACTCATGTTTTTGTCGTAGCTCTCTAAGAAAAAATAATACGAAGCTCGTGGCGTGGTGTCAAGAGCCGACACACAATATATTGTGTGCACACGATACCCACAGCACTACCTATTGTGTTTGGGATGATTGGCTAATTTGCTATAAGCCATTATCAAAACAGATTTTTTTTTTGTTTTTTTTGCCCTTTACCTAATCTTTTCCAAAGTAGTTATCCACACCCACTCAAAAAGGGCCTGTGGAATGCTGTGGAAAAAAATGAATCAAATTTGTGCAAAAAACCCACATAGCGAATCAAAAAGCGGTCTGTTTGAACTAAAAACACTATGCCTAGCTGCGGTTGTTGGCGCCCGCTCCTTCGTTTTGAAGCCGCGGTGACGTTGAGTCATGCATCACACAATATTAAAATGCGCGAGCCACCAAATTATTGGCCCCCAAGGGTTTGGGGCGTGATGAATCGTGATCATGGTGACTAAATTTGTAATTATTGCCGTGCGGCGTCTTCAGAAGAGCCAGTGAGAGCGGACATTTTTTTCTCGGTTAGATAGGTGTTCACGTCTAATTTTGCGGTTTTTCCCGGCGAAATATAGACACTTTGCGAATTCTTTTTTCGGCTGCCGTCATTTGTCATAAATGAGTATTGAGACAAGTGGTAAAGGCCGGTGATGAGAGGCATCACCGTTTGTTTATCAAGAACCATATCGAGACTGGCTCCGGTCATACCATTATTTTTGGGCTCAACACGCATGAGGTCTGTGAGCACTCCTGGTTTGAACGATGGTGTGGGGTTCACTTCTAGAAATCCAACTTTAAATCGTTGATCATCGGCCGCTGAGAGATTTTGTTTAATGTTTCGTGAGCCTTCAATTCCAAGGCTCACGTCCTTTTCGAGAAACAAGATGGGAACATCCGTCTGCGACTCAGCGAAGTGATAGTTTTTTCCTTTTTCGAAGAGCCTGATTTTTTTTGATCCCAGACAAGACCAGTCATCTTGAGTGCAGCCCAGATCAACTTGCACGTTTCGGGCGTGAATTTTGAGTGTTTCGGCCTCCTCAATGTCATAAGTGGTTGCTCGCAGTGATGTAGCAAGTCGGACTTTGAGTTCACCAGGCAATATGGGGTAGAGAGTATTCAGGCTCATGTAGTGCTCGCCGTTAATCTCGGCGAAGAGTGGTGCGCCGCGCACTTTTTCGGCCTTTAGGAGATCCACCTTACTACTGGTCGATATGATGAGTGTCGCGGGCTTAATGATCTTGCTTTCACCCTCGGCTAAGTCCAAAGCTAAACTTGTACCGTTGAGTTGAAGGTTATAACTTCCTTTGAGCACAAAAAGCTTCGCGCCCGGCTTTTGATTTTCAGTAAAAGGATTGATGCCGCCGGTTGGTGAGAGGAAAAAGTCTTCATATGGGGCTTGGCCAGCTTTTTCCACTGAAATGCTTGATAGTATTTGACTGACAACTTTGCTCTCAGACGGGTTGGCCTGAAGGCCATTCGGCGTCAAGTCAAGTCTGAGCGGTGACATGCCTACCAGCAATTCCCTTGCGCCACCTAACACAGCCAGAGAAAATTGATTAACGAGATTCTGACGGCTTCGTGTGCGATCGGAGCGGATGCATTGAATGGAAAACTTGTCGTTTTCATTGGTCGGCTGCAGGGGCACGAAGTTAACCTGGTGGGCTACCAAAGTGATATCCGACTTTGGATAAATATTAACAAGCTCACTACTGCAATCGGCCAGAACCAAATAGCTTCCCGGCATCAAAGCGACTCGTTCATTGAACTTGCTTCGTGTCTCCGAGACAAATTGCAAAGGTGATTCATTAGCAATCTTGTAAATCTCGTAGGTGCCATCTGACATGTAGCGGACCGTGAGACTTCCACCAAGGCTCTCGCGATCACAACCTGGCAGCATGCTTAAAGCGACAAATATTACAGCCGTCGCGTGTGCGGGGCCTGTTTTGATGATGTGACGATGTGTGAAAGCCAAAAGCTTTTCAAGCCGACTGAGTAGACGTCTAGAAAACAAAATTGATCGACCCACCTACGTTAAAAATTGTGAAGCCAGCCAAGTGTAGACGAGCGAACGGTCCCACTTTGACCTTGTCCTTCAAGATGCCCCACTCAAGGCCACCGCCAGTGGTCAGATTCACTTTGCCACTTTTAACATCGCCGGCGGCCTCTGCCTTGTCTTGGGGGTCAGCATAAACCAACATGTAGCCCAATTCCACACCCGCTTTAAGAGTAGCAGCTCCCATAGCTTCCAGGGTTTTGTGGAACTCGGCGCCACCGTAAATCCCGTGTAGTGTTGTGTCGTAATCGCGATCACTTACCGACCAAACACCGGTAAAAGGGGCATAACGCATTGTAATAAATAGTTTTCCATCACCCTTCTGGGATTCTCGCCACCGCGCACTGAGGTCACTGGCCCCGACGCCAATCCAAGCGCCTTTTGATGGTTTGACCACGGCCCACCCCAAAGACGTGGACAGAGAAAGCCGGTTGTCCATAGCCTTGCTCATTTGTGATCGGACTACTTCAGGCGAGGCCTCAGGCTTTTCCTGTGTCGCAGCATCAGCGGCGTCCTCGACTTCGTCTTTGGTTTCAATGCGCTTTTTGTTTGCCGGAACTGGTTTAACGGCCGGGGCGGGCGGGGTTGCCACCGTAGGTTTTGTTGGGGGAAGAACCTTAGGAGTGACCGCGGGGGTTGCTGTTGAAGGGGTCGTCTCTGTGGCGGAATTTGCCTTGGCTTTTTGGGGGGTCGATGGTGATTCAGGCTTATTCTTGGATAGAGTATCTAGGCCCGCTCCAAGACTAGAGGACGCCGTAAAAAGGCCGGTCAAAGCTATCACTATCAATTTCGTTTTACACCACGTTGGCATGGTTGCACCTCAAGTCAGGATGATTTTTTAAAGTAGGAGTTTAAGTTGAGCGATGAAGCGGCGGTCTTCATAATCACCAGCTACGGCTCCAAGTTGTTCGGTGTAGGTCGCAAATCTTAGTGCAAGAATCCAGACGTCTATTTCGACTCCGCCGCTCAAGGTTCCTGGGTGCAGCCCTGCCTGTAGTTTTAAAAGATTTCCGAAACCCCATTCAGCTCCAAAATTCAGTTTTTTGGAGAAGTGAATAGGCTGGTTTAGTGCGTGAGCATCGATGCTCGTCAGGACGTAGTAGTTACCGGTTTTGATAGGTTTGAAGCTTATGCCCGCATTTAGAGACGGCTCTCTAGGTTTTGGAGTTCCCAACTTCATGCCATTAGATGATGAAGATTTAAGTGGCGTTCCGCCGAGGTCAGTCACGCTGATGCCTAATGTCGGTTCGCCCGTTGGGATAGGGGTAAAAAGCAGGCCCATATCAACACCAAACCCATTGCCTCCGACCACGTAGTCCTTGAGCTCGTTGCCTTCGGCGTCTTTCGAATTTTTTGAAAACGCAGTGATATCTGCCAGGCTAAACTCTCTCTCAACACCCTGCCGAAACACACCTTTGGCAGACATTCCAACACTGAGCCGGTCCTCCAGAAAGTTCATGGCAAACGCAATGGGAACAATCGCGGACAGCCCCGCATCTACTTCAGCGGCGATTGTTCGATGGATCACCATGCTGCCACCGGCATCCAAGCCAATGCCGAGGCCGAAATTTTGGAAAACCCAGTGGGGCGTCAATCCGAGGTGAACCCATTGCGGCTTTCCTGTGAGTGTTTCAAATGCGCGGATCGTGGAGTCTACGGTCGATGAGCCTGATGTGGCTAGTTTTGAGAAGTCCTTGAATGTGTTGATTGTTGATGAGGATACTCCAAACCGGGGGTTCATAATTTCCAGATGCCATGTTTTTAGACGAGCAAGACCAGCAGGATTATAAAAAAGCGCGTTATAATCATCAGCTACGGCCACGTAAGCATTACCCATGGCGAGTGGTCTTACACCGTAGTGTGTCCATTTTAGTTCGCTGGCAGAGGCGTGACCAAAGGGCGTTATTACCGCTATGGTGATTAGTGCAACTAGTAGAAAAGACCGCATGAGATTGCCTCGCAAAAGGACGTCAGAATGATTTAAGAATGTATTGTAATCCCTATATGCTACCAAGTCTCTTGGGAGGTTGAAAGGTTCTGGGTTAAGGTGGTACCATCTTATTGAGATTAATGGATAAAATGGGGCTTTTAAATATGTCCAAGCACGATGTGGCGACTGAAAGAAAAGAGCAGATTGTAAGGGCTACCGTCGAGTGCATTACAAAACACGGCTATCACAATTTTTCCATGCAAGACGTGGCTCGTACGGCTGGTGTTAGCAAGGGAATTATTCACTACTATTTTCTCAACAAAGATGAGTTGATGATGTGCGTGCTCGATAAGGTTGCTGGCGATATCGAGCGTGTCCTCGGCGAAGAAATGAGTTCCATCACAGATCCTTGGCGCCGGATGGAGATTTTCATCGAGGTCTGTTTTGAAATCGTTCGAAACACGAGAGAGTACTATCAGGTCAACATGGATTTCTGGACTCAGATTAACCAGAAAGAGGAAATCCGCAGAGTCATTGCAGCTCACTACGCCAAGTTTCGGGATGCGGCGGCTGCGGTGATTCAGGACGGTGTTGATAAAGGCAGTTTCAAAAAAATCGATTCATCTGCCTACGCTTCAATTGTCATTGCTATTGTGGATGGGTTAAGTCTCCAGTGGCTTTTCGATGATAAAGTCTTTGACTATAGCCAGATGTCCAAAAAAGCTGCGCAACTGATTCTGGCTGGATTAAAAATCTAAAGAGAATTCTAAATGTCCCAAGTTTCGGAAGCATTGCCAATTAGTGAAGCTCTGCGCAAGGTTAAAGAACCAGGCTTTGTGAAAACGCCTGAGTTTCGTGATGTGCTACGAGTTATGGAGCTTCATGAGTGCTGGAACGCTTGGTTCGACTCGGTAAGACAGCGTGTGAAGTCTGGCGGAGTATCGCCCACCACTGATTATGTTGAAATGATTAGGGTCAAGATAGCATACCTAGAAGATGTGGAGGGTGCAGCATCCATCTGCAAAGAGCTTGTGGCCTCAGAAAAAATGTCTTACGGCAGCTTTCGCGTGGATGTTCTTGACCGCGTCCTTGAGTCGGAGATGTATAAAACAGAGAGTGTGCTTTTGATGGGTGTCTACGAGGTTTTCCCTCAGCGCGAGGACAAAATCGCGTCAATCGAAAGGCTTTGTTTTATTTTTGAAAAAAAGGCCCACAATGAGAAGCTCCTGCATCAGTTTTACGAGCGCCTTCGTAAAATGCACCCAGAAAACCCAAAAGCGTTGCGTTATTTCCGCAACTTGTACTCACAGTTGCAGGACTGGCAAGCTGTTATTGAGGTCCTAAAAAAGCTTCTGTCATCCGCAAAACATAAGCAAGAGATGTTTCGTCATGCACAGGAATTAGCAGCCGTCTACTTGTATCAGTTGGGCGACTGTCAGGAGGCGATTCGCTACATTGAGGAGTACTGTTCAGGTAGCCCTCTTGATACATCGACCATCCACTACGAGGCCTACTATCGTCTGGGTAACTTGGACGGTTGTTTGCGTGTTTTAAGATCGGCTCTCCTCGCTACGGACGATCAAGCAACAAAAGCCGTTATACACTACCGCATTGCAACCATTTGCGAACAGTTAAGTCAGTTTCCGTTGGCTTATGAAAACTTTCAGAAAGCTCTTGAGTTCAACGACGAATTCATCGAAGCCATCGAGGGTTTGATAAGTAGCTCCATCAAACTTAAAAATTGGCACACGGTGCGCGATTGGTTGAACGTTCTCGCGGGAAGAACTCGCTCTCAAAATTTAGTAAGTCAGTTGCGCGCTGGCATTCAGAGATTAGAAGAGGGAATGGCAAATGCAGCCCCAAGCCGCTGAGGCTCTCTGCGTGCAAATCCGAATCGGTCGGCCTAAGCTCGTCTCGTTGCCGTCAGAGTTTGTGCCTAAACGTATTAACTGGGCTAAGTGGGCGGATGGTGTATCGGCCAGCATTCGGGTAAAAAAAAATCGTTTTAACGCATCTTCGCGTCTTTGTATTTCGCCAGATCATCAGGACTCTAAAGATAATCTAGCTGTGTTGTCCTCCCAAAGTCAGAGTTCAATTGAAAATATAGACTTATTGAAGCTGATCTCAAGCGTGTCGGAGGATACAAAGTTTTTATTTGTCGGTAGCTGGCAGCAAAATTTGCCATCATGGTTTAAAAGTTTGCAGGCCGTTTTTACCGCAAAATATGCTTCGATTATGCAGGACGAACTTGTCCGTCAGATAAAATTCTGGTCATCTTTAAGCGAGCGACTTGAGGCGAATGAAAACTTTCTTGTCATCGATGATGTTGGGAGGCTGTCGGCTCTGTCAGCAATTTCTAAAAACTGGCGGTCGCGTCAGTTAAGAGCCAACATTCTCCAGGAAGTGCGCTCATCATCATGGTTTGCATCGACAGTGGACATTCATATGTCACGCTCATCAGAGGGTGAGGCCTTACGGCTTCATCGTCTATTGGTTCTGCCGCCCGAGCAGTGGTGCGGTGCGCCGACTTTTGTCGCGAGTCTCGAACATTTAGGTTCAAGCTCCAAAGCGGCTCCAGAGATATGGGTGTCGGCCCCCGGCGCTGGTATGTCCCTTTGGATCGCCGAGCATCATCATCTTTTGGGTGCCGGTGATTCTGGTTTGCGGCTACCAAGTGCGATTCTCGGCTGGCATCCCTTGCGAGATATGCTGGCATTCTTGGCCGAGGCACCATCTGGAAGTCTACTATACATGGTGGATTCAGATACAAATCTACAGGTTCTACTCAAAGAAAACGGGGATCAAATTTGAGTGAAATTAGAACCATAGAAATTTCCTGGCACGGGTCTCTCTATGACCCGCGAAGCGCTGATTTTGTGTCGGTGCTTGAAGATGCGTTAGAGTCGGCGGAACCAGGGAGTATATTTTTACTTTATGCACCTAAGGCCTCGCATGATTATCACAAAAGTTGGTTGGATGGACTTGGTTCTCAGTTCTACTGGGAGGATTTAGTGGCGCACTTCCAGCGCCTGCATTTTTTACTTGTTAAACTTTGTTTGTCCAAGTCCAAGTGGTTTTTTATTTCAAGTGATGATTGTCTGGGATCCTGGTGGGACCTGGCCTTGGCATGTAGTGGCCGAATCTGGGCTAATCCCTACGCGAAAGTCGGGTTTCCCGAGATTTATATAGACTTGATTCCGCCGCTTGCTAGCGGTGGTCTGCGAAGATTCGAGGTTTATCAGACGTTGGATGGTGCACGACGACACGCAATTTTATACGCCAAAGACGCCTATGCCCTCGGATTGGTTTCGCTCGTGTTGCAAGGAGATGGCTGGGCTACCTCGGAGGGTCTTGAGACT
>JBEIGW010000097.1:0-9543 GCA_040381655.1 Deltaproteobacteria bacterium | reverse complement strand
GTCGTCGTTTGTTACGCACAAATCACTAAAGTGACTTCGCTAGATTGGCACAATTAAGTCGGCCAGTTTTTAGGGGGCCAACCGGTCCCACCGCCAACCACCAGAAACAAGCGTTGCACGCAATCGATCGTGCATGCGGCTAGGTCGACCCTGCCAAAACTCATAAGTCGCAGGTGCGAGTCGGTACCCTCCCCAGTGAGGCGGCCTTGGGATGGACTGATCTGGCCTAAACTTTTCAGCATATCTAGCGAAACTCTCGTCCAGAAAACCCCTAGACGCCACAACTTCGCTTTGTGGTGACGACCAAGCACCGATCTGACTATCCCGCGGTCTGGATGCGAAATATGAGTCTGATTGCCCTGCTGAGAGCTTTTCCGTAACGCCTCTTATCCGGATTTGACGCTCGAGGCTTGGCCAGAAAAATAGCAGTGATGCTCTGGGGTTGACAGCCAGATCGTGCCCCTTAGAACTATGATAATTCGTATAAAAGCAAAGACCCTCTTGGCTCGCCTCTCTAAGAAGCACGATCCTGCTGGTGGGGAAACCATCGGCGTCGATTGTCGCAAGGCTCATCGCGTTATAATCAGGTAAATTTGACGCGGCCGCATGATTTTTCCAGTCCAAGAGAAGGTCAAACGGATGGACTGGGAGGTTCGTATCATCTAACGAGCCCATGCTAAAGTCCCTTCGAACACCCCTTAGTGAGTCATCCACAATTTGCTCCTAATCAAATACGGTATAGCAGCTGCCGAACTATCAGCAACAAGTCTAACACCAAGATCTACGGTTTTTAAGTTAAATTAAATTGTCAGACTTGGGCCTCAGCCCCAGTCATCAGGATTCAGTCGGGACTTTCTGATCGGCGCTACCGGCGCTTAAACGGGACGCCAAAAACTGATTTTGGGACTCCATAACTTCCATTCGAGAGTTTATCGACGCAAACTGCTCTTTTAGACGCATTTTTTGAGCCTCAAGAGACCGCTCCTTTTTTTCTATCTCCCGGTCCTGCCGCCTAATTCGTTCGTCTAGCCCTTTCAATCTAAGTCCAACAGGACCATTTGTTTTGTCCTTCAGGGATTTTATCACTTGACTCATCTTCTCGGCTAAGCCCACCTTGCCCTCGGTTGAAGCGAACAACCCAACCACACTTTCGTGATTATTATTTAACGCGAGCTTCAGCTTAGTCTCATCAAGCTTAAGCTGACCCGATTTAGGATCCGTACTTATACCGACGTCATGCAAATTCGAGCCCTGAAGTACACTCTGGACTGATCTAGAAGCCTGCCTGACAGCGCCATCACCAGATAGCAAACCCGCCTCGCCAGTCGTTTCACTTTTTTGCGTTTGCATTCTCGTAAACGATTGAAGCTGATTATATTGCTTAACGAATTCTGTGACCTGATTAGCAGTCTGATCTAAATCCGGTTTAATAGCTACACTGACTGCTTGGCCAGGCTTGGCCGTCTTTGCTTTCAAGCTCAGACCATCCACCAATTCATCAAGGTTATTTCCATCGCGCTTGATATCTACGCCTTCAAAATTAGCCTTAAGAGTAGACCCCACATCTTGTCTGTCTAGATTCAAGAAGGTTGTATCTGGATCCAGACTAATACTAGAGGCTTCACCGCTATTAATACCCTTTATCATGAGTACGAATTTATCATCTCCATCATCGCCAGTGTTTATGACGGACGCTCGAACTCCAAGGTCTTTTTCGTTAATAATGCTCGCAACGTCACCCAATGTAGAACCAGGCGGTATCTCAACATCATGGGAGTTTCCATCCAAATCTAGAGTGAAGAAGCCGAATCCAACAGGCGTGTTATCTTTATCAGGAAACCCGGAAAAGATCTGGCGAGGCGCCCTTGCGAGTTCGTTAATTGAAATATCATACTGCCCTTCTTTAGCAAAACCTGTTAGCTGAGCCTCCAGCACATTCGGATCTGATGATTCCGCTTTTAGCTTTCTGAAACGCCTTGGATCGACCATGTCATCAGTTGCACTTGAAAAATCACTTAGTAACTGACCAAGACTTTGGAAGGCATCTTTGCGATCAGCATCGATTTGTCTGCGGTTTCTGGCCGATTCCAGCGCTGCATCAACAGGCACAGCCCCAACCATTGATGGGTCCGTCACCGCGTCTCGCGCACTTGCGAGGCCCGCAGCTTGGCTTGATGTCGTGGAACCATTGACGCGCATAAACACCCCTTCAGCAGAGGTGTCGGATCAAAAACCTAGTTTTGTAGGACGGCTAACTTTAAATAATTGAAAATAAATCAAATAAATCAAATCACAACAGGACTTTACCAAAGCTGCTAGCTGCGAGTCGATCGAGCCAGAATCTTATCGGATCTAGCTTTTGAACAAATTGATTTTGGCGCTTTGGATAAAAGTACATCATGGTGCTACTTATGAGATCGCGCTCGTAAACAGTTAAACCAAACCGTCCAGCGTGTGCTAACTCATAGCCGTACGCCTCCCTTTCAGCATAGCCTGTGCCGTCAAATCCTGAGATATTCTGAAAATGAATCGCGAGAAAATTCTGACGGCAATGTACCTCTATTTCGTGAGCCAATGTGCTGCCAAGAAGTGCCCAACTCGAAAACGCATCATTGCCGACGTAAACAACAGCATCCGACATAACACCTTTCCGGATCGTGAGTCCGCGGTCCTCAAGTTTTGAGCTAAAAAACGGACCTTTAACATTTTTAGGAATCCGTATGTCAAAAGCCTCGAGAGCTTGATTGATATCCGACTGTGATGGCGACGGCTGACCCGCTAGCTGAACAGGTTTAAATCCCAAGCTTGCTGAGCTCATCTCAGCTGCCCGAACCTCTGATTCCTTAACGCCGTAAAACACCACGGTGGCGCCAAAACTTACCAGCAAGAAAAGGCCAATAAAAATTCCAAGGAATATACGAGGTATTGAAAAGTGTTCCATATTTGCTCTCCCGCACAGCGTCAGCAAGATTCCACACAGCCGTCACACAACAGAGCAAAGCAAGACCGAAGCCAAAGATGCATCGTCTATAACATACTGTTTTTATTGAATTTTATTAATATTTACTAATGAAAATGATGCGCAAAGTGTCAAAAATTCTGACACCTCTCGCCATCAGATTTCAAATACAAACTTGCTACGCGGAAGACGCAAACGAGGACCATATATACCGCTGGATGCTCTTTTTCCGACTGAAATAACCATGTTGATTTCGGCGGAGGACGGAAGACCAAGCAACGACCTGACGCGCAAAGAGTCGTGACCTTCCATCGGGCAAGAATCAAACCCTTGTGCCCGGATCGCCAACATAAAATTTTCCGCAGCTAATGCGGCTGACTTGTGAGCCCAAACGCGCATGTCAGCTTTTGATTTTGGCTCCCGCGGGGTCACTGCAAACAAACCTCTTACGTTGAAAAATAGCCGTTTAATCAAATTCAAAAGCCCCAAAGGACCTCCGTTGTAGGCTATTGGGACAATTTTTTCATAATATTTGATCACACCTCGGGGAGCGCCTGCTTCCTTCATTTGCCTCAGAACATCTGCCGCGTTGGCTCTCCACGTGTCCCTTCGAGCTACAACCACTATCAATTCAGCCGCAGTTGATGCAGCTGGCTGACCTAGACAATATTTAACAAGTTTTGACTTATTGCCAGAGGATCTAACCCAATAGAACTCTGCCTGTTGTAAGTTGCTTGATGTTGGCGCAATCAGCGCCATATCGATTGCATTCTGGACAACCTCTTCCGGCACTGGCTTGGCCTCAAACACTCTGACACTTCGTCTAGATGTGACAACCTTGCGAAACTCCGGCCAAGAGCACATCAACGCCGCTTCATCAGTACCGGCACTTTTTAACTCGCTTAAAACGTCAGAAATATTATCTGAGCTCATAGTTCATCACCCTTCCGAGGAGGCCTTCTTAGGACGCCGCCGCCGCGCGCCGCCACGCGATCCAGTGGTTCGAGCTGCAGTCCCACTTTTCCGCTCCACGTCCGCAGGCTCTGCGACGATAGTGCTATCAATAGGGGGCTTAACGCTCACTGTCGAAAGCTTACTACGCCCACTAACTCCGCTAGTCACTGTACTCATCTCATCACCAAATCGATCGACAATCCATGTCCCAGCCTTTTGATGGAGGGACAATTCCAGCAAACCCTCTTTTGCAGCATCTTGAAGAAGAGCGCTAAAACTACGATACCCAAATCTGCTCTCATCAAACCCTGGATGCATTCTGCAAATGGTGTGTTTGACTAGGGCAGCACCCAAAAATTCTTTATCCTCGCGGCGGAGAGCGCCGAGCGCTTCAAACAACAAACCAAAAGCTTTACGTTTATCGTCAGTAATTGCTGATGATATCGAGAAACCGGCCTGGGATTCTGACTTTTGTAGCAAATCTTCGTAATAAATAAACTCGTCACAATTATCACGAAGAAGAGCCGAGGTACTCTCCGTCATACCCACACCGATGACATGCTTCCCCAACTCTTTGAGTTTGCTAACTAAGGGTGAAAAATCACTGTCCCCTGACACAACAACAAATGTGTCTATGTGATCTTTGCTGTAAGCTAGATCCATGGCATCCACACAAAGTCTGATGTCAGCGCTGTTTTTACCAGTCTGAGATCTTTTCGGTATCTCAATCAATTCAATGGCCGATTCATGCATCAGAGCTGTGTAGGATGAAAACCGATTCCAATCTGCATAAGCTTTTTTTACAACGATTTTTCCCTTTTCAAGAAGTCTTTTAAGTACAATTTTAATATCAAAACGACCCTGACGTTCCTTAAAACCGAGAGCCAAATTTTCGAAATCCACGAAGACAGCGATTGAGCGGCTGTGCGCTGAGATAGAACTCATAAAATATTCAAATTCCTTATTTAGTTATCTAGATCCAAACGAGGCCATGTCGCTCATGAAGAGGATTGGCCACGCATACCGTTTTCATTTCCGAAAAAAAGTCTAGACTATACTGCCCACCTTCACGTCCTACTCCGCTCTGTTTCATGCCGCCGAAGGCCGTGTGAAGATTTCTTACAAACCAGCAATTAATCCACACTATGCCGGTCCTAATTTTGTTTGCGGCCTGATTTGCTTTATCAATATCCCTAGTCCAAACGGAACAGCTAAGCCCGTACTTGGTTCCATTGACCTTACTCATAGCCTCATCAAAACTTTTAAAGGTCTGAACTGTGAGGACTGGTCCGAATATCTCTTCTTGCACGAGACGACTATCTTGCTGGACGTTAGTAATCAACGTGGGTTCTAACCAAGCCCCATTCTTCGGCATGTTTTCAGGGACTCTGCCGCCCATCTCGATTTTTACGCCTGGAAGAGAACGGGCATACTCGATGTAGCTCAGCACTTTGTTCCTGTGATCAACACCACACAAGGCCCCCATCGTCGTATCAGGCGCCATAGGATCACCCAACTTGATCTTAGCGAGCTCTGACTTCAAAATTTCTATGACCCTTGGGGCAACCGACTCTTCGACTAACAGTCTAGAACCTGCCAAACAAACCTGTCCTTGATTTCGCATCGCAGCTCGGGCCGATGTTTTAGCAGCCTTCTCCACGTCGGCATCGGCAAAAATAATACTCGCACCTTTACCACCTAGTTCAAAACTCGTTTTCTTCAAGGTCGCGGCACCTGCTGCCATAATCGCTGCACCGGTAACCGTCTCGCCGGTAAACGATATGGCTTTCACCGTCGGATGTTTGACAAGGGCTTCGCCGGCGCTGTCAGGCCCGAAGCCCTGAACAATATTAACCACCCCTGCCGGAACACCGGCCGCCTTTAAAACGTCATGCAGAGCATATGCGGTCAACGGCGTAAGCTCCGCGGGCTTTAAAACCACCGCATTGCCTTGAGCTAACGCGGGCGCCAGCTTCCACGTCGCCAAATAAAGTGGGAGATTCCAGGGCGTGATCAATCCGACTACCCCGAGCGGTTCGCGCACGGTTGTGTGATGACTACCATCATCAGAGCGGAAACTAGGACTCACTTGGTGATTACATAAATCGGCATAAAAATGAAAATTATACGCCGCCCGAGGAATATCGCCATTCAACGTTTCGGAAATCGGTTTTCCGCTGTCCAAAGACTCCAATTCCGCAAAAGCCTGTTTTCGAGCAAGAATTTCATCACCTATTCTTCGAAGGATTGCCGCGCGCTCCGTCGCTGTCGTTTTGGACCAAGGCCCCTCACGCCACGCTCGATCAGCGGCCGCCACAGCAGCAGCAACCTCTTGAGCCCCGCCCAAAGCCACTTTACAAATCAATTCGCCGGTCGCCGGATTGATCGAATCAAATGTCGCACCGTCTGATGATGGCGTCAATTCGCCATTGATTAGATGGTAAGCCGTACCTTGACCTGATTGAGGCAGCAAACTTCTAAATGAATGACCTGGGATTTGAGTAGACTCTGGGCTCATACTACCATCCATATCGTGGTTTTCGATCAAACGAGTGCCGGGTCTCAATTTCACGTATCGTCCCTGTCTCAGACCGCATGACGATCGAGTGAGTTGCGGCTCCACCACTTACAAATCTCACGCCCTTCAGGAAGCTGCCGCCCGTGACACCTGTCGCTATGAACATGACATTTCCTCTAGCCAAATCCGTCAGCCCGTACACCGCAGACCTGGACTGTATTCCCATTTTTTTTGCCCGTTCCCACTCAGTATCAGACTGAAAATCAAGGGTTGCCTGCATATCACCACCCATACAGCGAAGAGCTGCAGCAGCGATAACACCCTCAGGAGCACCGCCAGATCCAAACAAAACATCAACGCCACTTTCAGGAATAGCCGTCGCAAGAGCAGCCGATACGTCCCCATCACCGATAAGTCGAATTCGCGCGCCCGATTCTCTCACTTCTTTTACGATGTGTTGATGGCGATCCCGATCAAGAATGATAGCGCAAAGATCTTGGATGTCTTTCCGGGAAGCCTTCGCGATTTCCCTTAGATTCCAAGTAACACTCTTTGTAATATCGATTGCTCCTCTAGCATCGGGGCCGACAGCAATTTTATTCATGTACATATCGGGTGCGTGTAGGAACCCCCCTGCTTCGGCTGCTGCAATACACGCAATGGCCTCCGGACCACCCTTAGCCGTTATGCTAGTCCCTTCCAGTGGATCACAGGCGATATCCACCCTAGGCCCCCGGCCTTGACCAACGATCTCTCCGATGTACAGCATCGGAGCTTCGTCCATCTCACCCTCGCCGATGACAATCAATCCGTCAAAATCTATTGAATTAAAAGACTCCCTCATAGCAGTCACTGCTGCCTGATCGGCTGCGTTTTTTTCGCCACGCCCAATCCAACGCGCAGCACTCAAAGCAGCCGCTTCGGTCACTCTCACAAATTCGAGAGCTAAGTTGCGATTCATGCGTACCCTCCCTGCGAGCGCCCCACACCGAAATACCAGAAACAGAGGGCGATCCACGTAATATCTGCCAGAATAAGATGAAACATCTGCATACCTAGCGGTGCAAGTAACAGCCAGTTCACCACCCCACCAAGAAGCTGCAGAGTGACAAGACCCCCGACCACAACAGCCCACCTCTGACTAACCTCACCTTTAAAAAGTCTCGGTAGAGCGAAACACTGAATCAAAATATACATCGTAACTGCCAGGGCAATGACAGGATGCCAAATCCTTAGCTTTATCAAAAAATGTGCCGCTGGCGAAAAGTCCTCAGCAAATCCCTTAGCCAAAGACTCCGAAGGAAATAGAGTGTCGCCCAGCGCAACAATAGCACCCGCAGCGCCGGTTATCACAAAGCCAAGCATACATAGTAGCAAATTTAATTTTAAACGTGGGTTGACCGACACATAACTACGTCCTCCTGAGGCCAAATACACAACACGAGCAAGCCAGAAGAGGAGAAGAAATGTGTTTACCAGGTGGGCTGAAATGACTACAGCCCTTAGAACCGAATCATTTCCAGCAACCAATTTTAACAAGACCAACGCTGCGCCCACCAAGGCTTCACCAATAATGAATATCAAACTCATAAAACAAGCCGAACGGATCGGGTGATTATTTGCAAATCTACGAGTCGACCAGAAAAACAATACTCCAACAAATACCAATGACAGCCCACTGGTCAACCGGTGGCTGAACTCGATAAGTCTCGCCACACTTGGATCTTGAGGAATGACTTCGCCGTTACATAAAGGCCAATGATCACCGCAGCCAGCACCGCTTCCGGTTGCTCTAACGTACGCACCCCACGCAATCACAATGACGGTGTAGGTTAGCACCCACCACGCAAAGGCAGAGAAACCACCGAATTTTTGAGTTGATATCTCGTCTTTCATATCCAAGGCCCTGGACACCGCCAGTATTTAATGACCACATCAGGTAACTAATTTATTGCGGCGTCGATACAATTGCACATCTATTAATAAATAAGCAATTAAAATGGGTGCTCAGTAAAGCAGCAAAAACAACTTTGAAGCTTACTCAAGCCTCCCATGGAATGCCGTGACAACGAGCCAATAATTCTGCGAGAATTGCCTCTTCTAGCCGTCTACTGTGACCCCAGCTTGTAAGGACCGCTTTTGCCACCCTTAAAGGATCAAACATCAGCCAATAGGCCTTCCGTTAAAGGTGGGGTGCAAATGAATGGCGCCCTCAAGACCGCGATTGCTGCTTCGGGGCTGTTCGCTTTTTGCTTCCTTATAGCAAACCTGTTTAGCCCGTCTCTCACGACTACTTTCTGGACCGAGCCACGCCGGAGTTTTGATCTAGACTTCTACTTATCCATCGCCGAACGGGGCTATCTGGAACCGGCTTGGCCAGCTTTCTATCCTCTATGGCCTATCGTATTAAATTGGTATTCAAACCTTTTCCAGCTTCCCGCAATGCTTCCCACGGCACATTTGCTAAGCATACTGTTTTTCTTCGCGGCAACAATACCGCTTTGGAACCTAGTAAGAAACATTTCCAATAGCACAACAGCCAATTGGGTGATTCTAGTTGCAAGCCTCAACCCAAACGCCATCTTTCACGCTCTGGCGTATCCAGAGAGTTTTTTCTGCCTCCTCGCGACACTACTCATAAGACAGGTGCATCTGTTTTTAGTCTCACAACACAAAAGAAACTTGTTTGGGATTGCCTTTTTAACAGGACTGATAGCCGTGACAAGACCCATATTACCGCAACTTTTTGCGGCCTGTATGGGCACGGTCATTTTTATAAACCTGAAGCCACCTAATAAAAGCCACCAGCGTTCAAACAAAAATTGGCTTAAAATTGCTGTGATAATGTTATTTGCGGGGATGGCGGCTTACATTCCGTTCGGAGTTATTTGCTATCAGAGATTCGGTGATTTTTTTCAACCCTTCGTTGCCCAATCTCTATGGAATCGTAAACTTGGCCTTTACTGGGATCTGATTCTCAAGCCACAGACCGTTGGTGGAAGTGATAATGTTTTAGCCTGGGAGCTTTTGGCATTCTACGGCCCGGTGGCGGCTATTATTTATCACTTGATCAAAGGCCATCCAAAGTACGAATGCAAATACGACCGAGCGG
>JBEIGW010000096.1:0-9562 GCA_040381655.1 Deltaproteobacteria bacterium | reverse complement strand
GTGAACATGATGATTTTAGTCGCTACATTGGGCCCCTGAGCCGCCCAGATCTTAGTAGCCGTTTCAAAGCCATTCAGATCCGGCATATGCCAATCTACAATGATTAAATCAAATACCCTTTTGCTTGCGCAATCAATAGCCGCTTGCCCGCCGGCCACAAAAACTACATCATGTCCCAGGATACCTAAAGCGCTCCGCAAAAGCGCCCGTACATCGGGATCATCATCAGCTACAAGTATCGTTTTGCCCGTCATCAGGTGACCTTCTTCAAAGAAACTTATACGACTATAACTTAGATATTTTGCCGCAAATTTGCTGAAAATGATATCGTAGTGACATCGTCAATTTTTAATCTTTATGAATCACTCTATGCACCCATCCGCCAAGCCCAGCCCCCTTCCCATCGACAGCATTCTAGAACAAGTTCAAAGCGTGATCACTGCTGGTCACGATCTGATTCTTAAAGCTAGCCCAGGCAGCGGGAAAACAACCAGAATTCCCCCAGCATTAATGAGCGTTGTTAAAGGACAAATTTGGGTTCTAGAACCCCGCCGAGTCGCGGCAAGGATGAGCGCCCTGCGGATTGCCAAAGAACTGGGCGAAGAGCCTGGCAAAACGATAGGCTGGCAGATGCGTTTTGACCGGGAGTATTCCGCCGAGACTCGAATTCTCTTCCTAACGGAGGGCATGCTAACGGCTAGACTTGCCCAAGATCCGTTTCTCAAGGACGTCGGCTGCATCATCTTGGACGAATTTCACGAGAGGCATCAGCAAACCGATATCGCATTTGCACTCTGTCGGAACTTACAAACAACCATCCGACCAGATCTTAGGCTTGTGATCATGTCGGCAACATTGGACTCCAAATCTTTGACCGCACAATTGCCAGCAGCCAAACTCATAAATTTGGACATACCGTTGTATCCGGTTGAGGTACGACACGAGGTCCGAGATAACCAGATTCCGCTGCCGGAACACGTAGCAGATATCGCTACAAAGTTAATCTCGCAGTCCCCAGGCGGTGGTCATATTCTGGTTTTTTTACCTGGAACGGCTGAAATTATTAGAACCAAGAATCTACTTTTGAAACGACTTCAGGATCACGACTGCGTCATCATGGAGTTACGCGGAACTCTTGATAAAAAAACTCAGGATTTAGCCTTCCAAGAGTTATCAAAGCGCAAAGTGATTTTGGCTACCAACATCGCCGAGTCATCTATTACTATTCCCGGTGTCACGGCTGTCATCGATAGTGGACTTGCAAAAGTACCGAATTTCAATCTATTTAGTGGATTAACGATTCTTGAAAC
Organism: Deltaproteobacteria bacterium; assembly: GCA_040381655.1. Classification (GTDB taxonomy): domain Bacteria; phylum Bdellovibrionota_B; class Oligoflexia; order Oligoflexales; family RGVZ01; genus CAMDKS01. Next base: position 8,252 of record JBEIGW010000096.1, on the reverse strand, counting down.
TCGCCCGGTTAGTAAGGCCTCTCTCATACAACGCTCAGGCCGAGCCGGCCGCACCGGACCCGGGATTGCGATTCGGCTTTTTTCTAAACATGACGAAGCCGCTAGACCTGATACTGATGTCCCAGAGATTTTAAGACTAGATTTAGCACAGATTTATGCGGCCGTTTTGTGGCTTGGCTCTCGATACGCCAAGCCTTTGATGCCATCAGAATTACCCTGGCCGGATCCACCACTTCCTCGCCAGTGGGAGCAGGCTAAACAGCTTTTGGAGTCCCTGGATATCGTCAACTCAGACGGCCAACTCATAAGAAACGACATCGCTACCACTCCGTTACACCCAAGACTTGCGCGATTTCTCGACGCTTGCATTGAGGAAAGTCTGATCGATGAGGCGCCTTGGCTGACAGCCATCCTGGCCAATCCTGATGAAGCCGAACCGTTGCCGGGTGATAATTCTCATCTAGGCTGTGACGTACTGGCTCTCTACGAGGGTGTGCGTAAACACCCGCACATGCACCCAAACATTATAAAAACCGCGCAGCAATTGACCAGGTTTACCAAACTGCGATCACTTACCGACATTAAAAATTGTCGCCAGGCTCACATGATGGATCTGTCGTTGCCACTTATCAAAGCTTTTCCTGATCGAATAGCACAAACTAAGGGTACAACCACTCATGCAAAATGGATTGACGCCACCCTTTGCGGTGGTGGTGATATTAAAATTTCCGCGACTAGCGCCGCTGCACACGGAGACTTAGTCGTCGCCGTCGAAGCCGCGTCAATGCGCTCAACGGGCAGCGCCTCATCCGGGACAGAAATACAAAGCATCACGCGTGTACTGGTATCAAAAGCAAGCGTCATTAAGTCCGAACATCTAACCCAGTCCCCCAGTCGCTATCTCGTAACGGAAGACGTGACGAAATGGGATGAAGCACTGGGCAAGGCGCAAAACCTTCGCGTTACAAAATATGGAGTCTTGACGCTATCCACGACGATCATGGGAGCTGGGACAGCCAATCATGACCTCCATAAAAATAGTACGGGCAATTTGCTGGCAAAACGTCTTCTCGAAAGTTGGCCTAAGCCCTTTGAGGATGGCAATGTATTTGAATCCTACCTCATCAGACAAAAGCTGGCGTTTGATCACGGGCGTGTAACTCATAAATGGGACCAAGACGAGTTACTCCAGTTACTTGTCGAATTTATTTGTGATTCGTCTTCTAATTATGATGAGGTATTACGGTGCAATCTTAACGAATGGATAAGGCTATGTGTTGGCGAGGACGAATTTATGCAGCTTCAAAAACTTGCGCCAACCGAGATCACCGTGGGTCGAGGTCATAAAGTTGCCGTCAATTATACCGCTGACTCAAAACCCTGGATTGCAGCAAGGCTTCAGAACTTTTTTGGCCAGTCCCAGACCCCAAGGGTGCTGAATGAATCACTACCGTTGACTGTACATCTTTTAGCACCAAATATGCGCGCTCTTCAGGTCACAACTGATCTGGCGAGTTTTTGGAAAAATACTTATCCTAGTCTCAGAAACGAATACCAAAGAAAGTATCCACGTCACTTCTGGCCCGACGATCCGATGACGGCTGAGCCACCTGCACAACCCGTCAGACGGCCAAAGAAGTGAGATCAAGTTACCAAGCGTAGCCAACTGTTATATTGGTGATACCCACAATTTTAAAACCCAAAAATCGCGAACGGATCGACGTTAGATTTTTTGAATCAACACTTGAGTGAGTTTCGCTAAGAGGCTGCAGGTAGCGCAACGATATGAGCGACCACTTAAGCCAAAACCCATTTTCAAACAAGGTTTCCATTTTAAAGTCCCCACCAGCCCCGATAGCCGAAACATTATAACGCCCCCTCGGAGCTCCGGACCCAAGGGTCACCCCCTCGCCACTCACGCCTGTAACAAACGCAGATGATGCAATCGGAAAACTCTTGGAGGTCCACCACATATGGCCGAACTCGATGGCTCTGGTATTTAATTTATTGCTTATGGCATTTCCCCCTGCATCCTGCGAGGTAGATGTTAACGACCCCGTGCCTGCGCTTATGAATACGCTTCTGCTCTCCGTGAGGTGACGCTGGTATTCCAACGCAAGTGAGACAAGAGGCATAACCTCGCCCAAAGATATGCCCGCGGCGTTTCGTCTCTCAAGACGAAGATCGTGTTGTTCCGCGTCGATTTCCGGCATAGCATTCAACTCGTCCGTATTTTGATCTGACGATTCACCCGTGACATCCGAGTCATCAAAAGTCTCAAAATCTGCGGCTGCGCTCGCACCTGATTCATGGAGAATCAGAGTGGAAAATGACAAAAAAATAGCAACAACCCAAGACCAACCTAGATCAACTGCCGGCCGTTTAACTCTTTTGTTTACGATAAAATTAAAGTAACAATACAAGCACGCCCCCTGTGACAACGCGACCTCCCAAGATCTTAGCATTGTTTAGATCATTTAAGCCAAAGATCCGTGATCTGATCTCGTAGCTTTCGCCAACCTGGCAAGTTCCCCCCATTACCGCTGATATTTCAGATTGTTGCCTTAGGAGCAAGGAAGTGCTCGAAAGATCGAGTGAAATCCTGAAATCCAGATGTTGGGGCATACATCCAAAGTGCTGTAAAATAGTGATTAGACAACAATTTGGGGGCGGTGTGCTCAAACATGACCGGGCTAAATATTTTGGGACTGTGAATCGAATCGTTACGTTAATCGTGATCGTAGCAACCTTCACGGTTGTGCCTACCAAACTGAAGGCTGCGGATGTCTCTGCAGGTGTCGGCGCAGTTGAGGAAGGTGATGATCGTGGTCGCGGCGCCTTCATTATAAATGTTCGTTTCTCCAACAATTGGTGGACGAAGACGTCTATTTGGGGCCGAAGCTATGGTCCAGTCACTGAAACCGCAGGAGTTCTGGCGTTCGGCAAGCGATTTGACGTGATGGGAAGCAAGTTTCTCCACTCAGCTGTTGGTGTAACGTCACTGGCGGAGAACACCTCGATCAAGTTCAAGGATTCCCCAGCGGATTCATCATCATACACCAGCACTAATCTAGGACTCATGCTTGGGCTAAGTTATGAGCTCTATCAAACTAAATATGCAACACTCGCTGCTTCCTGGGATTCGCACTTGTTTGTCGCAGGTGAGGCTGGATTGCTGCTAGTAACTGGCCGCAAACAAATTTTGGGACTAACCGCTGGGATTAGTTTGTAGGACAAATGATGAAACACACATCACTGTTTAAAAAATCATTGCACGTTACGATAACGATGCTTTTATTCCTTTCTGCAATCACGTTTTTACTCAAAGCTGAAACCGCTTATGCCGGACTCTGGATGATCCGATTAGGCCCGCCATCTGTGGGCACCGGTGGATCCAACCCGTTAGGAATTCCACCCGGGGCCGCCGACATAGAGCTGTCACACATTTCATCGTCAAACTGGGAAACATCGATTTCCGTTGTCCCCGGGCTGTTGCTTGGTAAGAGGCAGGACTTCGGAAACTGGTACGTCACCATGGGCGGAGGCCTGGTCATTAACGCAAACGGCGTTGGGCTTGGTCCTTATTCTGCCTTTGGATGGGAATCCGACGGATCATTTCGCTACGGCATTGAATATAAACAAGCCCTTGGGTTGACCAGGGACGGTCTTATCAGTCCATACGCGATTCGCGCAGGTCTAGGTTATGTTTTTTAGGGAGGTTTCACCATGAAGGCTGTTGGCTTCACTATACTCTTTGCCCCTCTTCTGACCGGCTTTGTTCTGCTCGGTAAAACGGGCGCGAAACTCCCCGTATCCCCCGAAGCCCCAACCGTTACGTTCGTTTGGTCTGCCGATGGAAAATCTCCTGAACTCAAGGAGAAAGACAAGTTTAAAGAAGGTGCCTACGGTGCTTATTCCGACTCCGAGCTCACGCCCATCTTGATACAAGAAGCGATGGATCAGTGGAATGCGGTCAGGGGATCTTATCTACGGTTTGAACTTGAAACAACCAGTGGAGAGCTTTCCGTCGATAATGAGGATGGCCGTAATTTTATCGTCGTAAAGAAAGCACCAAGCGCCTCTGTCGCCGCCTATGCATCACCCAACGTGGATTCAGAAACTAACTCCATCAAAGACTGCGACATCGTGATCAATGACGTCAAAACTCGCACGCTCTCACTTTTGGAGACCATCACGCACGAGCTCGGTCACTGCGTTGGTCTTGGACACCCTCACACAAATTATGGGGCCATCATGGGTTATTCACGCGAAGGCAACAGTTATCGTCTTAGCGCCGATGACAAGGCCGGTGCAATTTATCTTTATCCTGACCCAAACCACGTCTCAGACGAGCCAAAGGAACTGGTCGGTTGCAGCACGATTAAAGGTCCGACAAGAAATAGCAGTCCTGGTTTTTGGCTTTATTATTTGTTAGCCACGCCGCTTGTAATCGGCCTCATCCGTCGAAAAAAGCTACCTGTTAAATTAAAGCGCGACCTCGATCAAGGCAGGTGAAACTATGAACAAAAATGCAGTCTTTATTGGTCTAACGGCCCTTTCACTCGGGCTTGCCTGGTCATGCGCCCAACGAAAATCAATAAGTTCGTCACCTTGGCAAACAAATTATAAACTGGATAGACCCTCCGCAGCGGTCGTTAGCGCTCTCAGGGCTGGCAAAGAGATGCGTTTACTTGTCGTCGTCAAGCATGATGCTGAAGCGATGGGCTTAAGTGACGACGTCCTCGACTCCGCCTCAGAGGAGGCGATCACGGCCAGAGTCGCTCGGTTTGCTGAATTAAAACAAACGGTACTTTCCACAGCACAAAGTAAAAAAGTACCAACGGAAGACACATACAGTCATCTACCAATCATCAAAATATCGGCAAGAAATCTAAATGACCTGCTCGCTGTTGCTAACGATCCAAGCGTGGTCAGCATCTCAGAGGACGTGCAGTTTAAGTTCAACGCCTCAGCAAATTTAAATTTAATACGGCAACCCGAAGCCATGCTAACTGGATTCGGCGGAGCTGGCACATCCGTAGCGGTTTTGGATACTGGTCTTGATTATAAGCGGGCAGCATTTGGACCATGCACAGCTCCCGCCACTCCAGCAGAGACCTGCCGTGTCGTCCATGTGCAAGACTTTGCTCGTGCAGACAATATGCTCGATGACTCGGTGCTACACGGAACAAACGTGGCGGGAATTGTTGGACTGGTCGCGCCTGGGACCAAATTAATTGGCCTTGACGTTTTTGACGGTGAGGGAGCCTATACATCAGATATCGTCAACGCGATAAACTGGGTTATCGCCAATAAGACTAAATACAATATTGCCGCGATGAATATGAGTTTTGGAAGCTCTGGCTTTAACAATTGCACCACAGGCAGCATGGCTGCAGCGATCGGATCTGCAAGAAATGCAGGTATCCTGTCAGCTGTCGCCTCAGGTAATAGCGGCGCTAAAACTCTCGACTACCCTGCCTGTTCGCCCTACTCGCTTTCTGTGGGGGCCGTCTACGATACCGGTATTGGCACTCTTGACTGGGGATGTGGCACAAAGGACGTCTCTGCTCCTGATAAGTTAACCTGCTTTTCATGCGTGTCGAATGACCTAAAAATGGCGGCTCCCGGCGTCCGCATTGTCGCCGCCGGAATCACCATGTCAGGCACTAGCCAAGCAACGCCCCACGTAGCTGGATCCCTTGCTGTACTCAAATCTGCTTTCCCGAATGATACACCCGCACAGCTTCAAGACCGTCTGACCAGCACTGGTAAGAATATCCCACTCCAAGGCTTTCCCGACGCAAAAGTGAGCCGCCTTGACCTAGCTGCAGCACTTGGCCCAAAATGCCAATTCGTCGTTCCAGCAGAGATCAAGACACTCGATGCCACTGTGGATGTCGAATTCACGACAGGATCTACGTGTAATTGGAATCTGACATCGGAAGCTAGTTGGATCAAAGTCACGTCGTCTGCAAGTGGTCAAGGTCCAGGAAAGTTTACGATCGCCATGGACAAACCGCTTAGCTCTGAGAGAACGGGACTTGTGTCCATGAGTGGTGACGGTGATAAAGTGAGCTTGAAGATCATACAGCCACCCGACACGGAAGCTCCTAAAGGCTCTTTTACTATCAATGGCAGCGCCGGTGCTCTTTATACGACATCGCGCCGCGTGAGCCTCGTTATGAGTGTTTCTGACATTAATGAACTAGACACTATGTGCATCTCAAATACACCAACATGTGAACAGTTTATACCATTTGAAAGTCAGCTCGCGTGGGATTTGAGCGAAGGTGACGGAATTAAAACGGTTTACCTCTTCCTTAAAGATAAGGTCGGTAACACAACAAAGTCAGACCAGGCTCTTACAAAAACGATCATTCTAGATACGACTCCACCCTCAGAGGGCACCCTAACTGCTGCTGCCTCCAGCTTGGCTGAACGCATTCAATTAAACTGGAGTGGTTTTTCAGACAGCGGCAGCCCGGTAGAAAGCTACGTCTTAGTTTATTCAAAAACCCAGATGCCAGCCTCTTGTACTGAAGGTGAGCTCGTTTATAACGGTAACGCCGTGTCTCAAACTCACGGGCCCCTGAGTCCTGGTACATACTACTACCGAGTCTGCGCAATCAACGGCGCGAAGATCACTTCGTCTGGAATAACCGCGTCATTTACATTGTCAGAAATCGACAAGACGCCACCAACCGGCTCGATTTCGATCAATAACAATGCGCCATTTATAAGAACAAATACCGCCACCCTCACCATCCAAGCTGCTGATGGCAGCGGTGTATCGAAAATGTGTATCAGCACCTCAACATCTTGTTCAAGTTGGCAGACATTCGCGACCACGAAGCCCATCTCGCTATCATGGACCCAAGGGATTAAAACAGTAAATATATGGTTTGAAGACGGCAAAGGTAATCGCAATACATCGCCATTTAAAGACGATATTATTTTGGACACGATCAACCCTACCACTGGTCGCATCGTCGCAACTCCCATGCAGCAATCGATCAAAGTTGAATGGACTGCTGGGACTGACACCAACGGCGTTGCAAGTTACCGCTTGGTGTACCGCCAGGGAATACTCGCCCCCCGCTCCGGCTGTATTGATGGTACCTCCATTAATTTGACGCCAGGAATTCTCAACGCAACCGTAGCAAATATCGCTGCAAAAACGTATTACGGGTTTAGAGTCTGTGCTATTGACCGCGCTGGAAACGTCGCTTCTGGAAGCACGACATTTGCGCGGACTCCATGAGACTCTGACAGTTTAAAAATGATTCAAATTGGGCGATTCGGCACGATAGGCGACATCAACGTGATCGACATGACCCATAACTGATGGATGGCACGAGTACATGCCACGTGAAAAAGCCTGCGAGATTCTGGTTTATCAGGGTAGCTATTCGGGGTTGCATCGGGAATCACCACATAGTCAAACTCAAGGCCTTTGACCTGGCTGACTTCAACTACATCCACACCAGGCTTAAAGTCAAAAGCGCCGTCTTCCACGAGTCTGGCTTTCGGAACGTCACTGAGCATCTTAAAAATGCGTATCGAGTGCTCGTTCGAGCGAGTGATGACGGCAACGGAAGCCAAAGGCTCTGCTACCATGAGATCACTAAGCGTGTCCGCAAGCGTGAGCATAAGGTGACCTTCGTTGGGACAAAGAGTCACAGTGACTGGCACACCATCTTTCACAGTTTTTGGCATCTCGCGTGGCGCATACGAACCAAGAACTGCATGGGCAAATTCAGCCACAGGCCGTGGTGATCGATAAGTCGTCGTCAGATGCTGGGCCTGAACTCGAGGCACGCCAATTTGATCTAATACGGCATCCCAAGAATCAAACGTCGTTGAGGGATCGATCTGCTGTGCACTGTCACCAGCAATAGTCACAGATCCGTCTTTGGTTAAGGCTGCCCCGAGGGCTGCCAGCTCGATGGGAGCCAAGTCCTGGGCTTCATCAATCACTAAGTGGGAGAACTGATGGAGTCCTTCCTCATCTCCTCTATTGAGCCCATACTTTAAACGACGAAGTTCATAAACAATGGCGAAGTCCTCTGGGTCAATCGTTTGGGCAATATCATCAACAAATTCGTCTGCAAGACTACCGCCATCAACCGTTTCTAATTTATCGAGGTCAACACCAGCATAGCGCTTTGCTGCCGGGTCAGAAAATTGATCCGCACTGTGCTTATAGACTGTATCTGCTGCAAAATTAGGTATCTGTCCGTTCGCTAACT
>JBEIGW010000095.1:0-9589 GCA_040381655.1 Deltaproteobacteria bacterium | reverse complement strand
GACAGTCCCCATTACGCCTGCGTTGACTGCGAACCAAGACACTTCGATTTATCTTAAAACAACAGATCAGGCAGGCAACGTCTCGGCATGTATATTACTTGGTAGCTACCATTACGATAGTTCAGCTCCTGGTATTAAGACTGGAACAACTACGACCATCGGCGGTATTACCTTAACCTCCGGATCTACTCGCAATAATGCTAGTCCAGACGTCATTTTAACCCTCGACCAAGATACTATCAGCAACGGTGTCCAACTATTTAAAGATGGAGCAAACTGTACGACCACTCCCGGTACTGCAATTTCTGCTGCGACGACCTTTACTGGAAACAGTTCTATTACGATCCCAATTACCTCGCCTTTTGCCGCCAATGCGGCTGCATCGACCATCAGACTAAGAACTGAAGATTCAGCAGGTAATATTGGTTGTATAACTCTTGGTACATATAGCCATGACACAGCAAGACCTACTGTCTCAACTGTTTCATCCGGTACACCAAACGGTAGATATAAAGACGGCGGGTCTAATTCAATTCCTATTCAAATAACATTTACTGAAGCTGTAACCATTGTAGGTTTTCCGAAAATCAAGCTAAATGTTGTAAGCGGTGGACTTAATGTAGATTATTCATCGGGTAGCGGAACAAATGTGTTAACGTTCAATTACACGGCCGTCTCTGGTCATAACACTCCAGATCTTGACTACGTGGATACACAGTCATTAGTCCTATCGGCAACAGATGATATTCTGGACCTAGCTGGAAACTCGATAAAGGTGCTTACCACCGACAACTTCGCTTCGCTCCCCGCTCTTGGCGCTTCAGGCAGACTAGGTGTGGCTAAAGATATAATCATTGATACGACAGCGCCAACAATAACCTGGGTGAGCATCAGTCCAGTATCCCCTGGTAAGAACGCAACACCAACAGTCACGGTTAACGTTTCTGAAGCTGGAACAGGACTTCAGTTGTTCTCTGAGTTTACTTGTAGCGCAGGTAATACAGTTAGTCCTTCTTCATCCCCCACTGCCTCAGGTAACCAAACAATAACACTCTCAAGTAGGACAAACCTATCAACGACTAACCTATGGGTTAAAATGGTTGATAACGCTGTGCCGGTTGGAGCATCGACCCCTAATAACACCTCCGGATGCGTCAACCTGAGCCAAAGTTATTATTACGATGGACGTGCACCTAATATCACAGATGCGTCATTGCCAACTGACAACATTATTAAAAATAAAGCTTTCCAACTGACGCCTTCTGTGTCGGATACTACGACCGTGACATATCTATGGCAGCAAACGAGCAATACAAATAGCTGTTCGGCACAGTTTTCATCTGATTCGAGCTTCGCATCTCCGACAACCACGAGTACATTACAAAATCCTTGGATGCGTATTCAAAGTTGTACGAACGGTTTTGGCCAAGTCACTATTTCGTTAACTGCAACCGATCAGGCCTCAAACGTGACGATTGTGAGTAGAACTATTCAGTGGGATCAAGAGCAGCCGAGAATTAGTGCAATCAGTGTTGCTAACACAAGTACAAATATCAGCTCTGCGTACTTTAAAGTAAATGAAACGATTAATCTTGATGTCTCATTTGTAAAAACCACTGGTAACCCCACAACGAGTTTCCAACTCGATGTGACAGGCACTCCGCGTCTTTTATTGAATACTGGGAAATACGCTGCCTACGCATCTAGACCTTCTAACCAAGTGCTAAGATTTACCTATACGGTGCAGTCTGATGACTTTAGTAGCTCTCAACTTGGCCAAGCAATAGCTCTTCAGGCTGGAGCCAGCATTGATCTTAATGGTGGTACAATTAAAGACAACGTGGATACCTTGACCACGGTACAAGCCGGATCGTTTATAGGTGGTCGAGACTATAAAATAGCTAGTATCAGCAATACTGACTTTACATCAATCGGCGCTCTTTCTAACACTGTTGGTAGAGTTTTCACTGCGAGTGGCACAGGTTCTGGAACTGGAACTGCTACTGAGACAGGAAATAATGCGAGCCTCACCAACTTCCCTGCAGCTGCGATAACGTCGATTAAAAACTCCAATGCAGCCGATGTATATATCGATACAGTCGTGCCTTCTGGGGTGACTTGGTCAACGTTACAGATTTCTAGCCCATCTAAGACGACTAGTCCGAGTGTCGCAGCCTGCTCTACTGGCGGAACCGCCAGTCCATGTAATACCTCGGCAGCTAAAGATGTGGCCCGAGTTACCTATAGTTATGTATCTGCTGCTACCTGCTCGGGTGCTACCTATGCGAGCACGGCAAACCAAGCGAGCCAATCCTCACCTTCGATCACAGCCATTGGCGCTAGCATAAGCACCTTTGGAGATGGTGATGTGTCATTGTGCGCTTTAGGTGTGGACCTTGCGAGTAACACGCAGTCTTCGGCAAGTCCAACGAGATATAGCTGGGTTAAAGATACTACGCCACCAGCTGCAGTGACAGGCCTCAATACATGGTTAGGTGGCACACAGACTAATCGATTTAACTCGACTCAAACTATAACTACACAATGGACCAATGTCCCAGTCACAAATAACGACACGAGTGACGTCTCTTCCTTAGATGTATTCATGTCCCGGACTGGAGACTGTACTACTGGTAATCTTCTTGGGGGAGTTGCATCACTGACGCCAGCAACTAGCAGCTATGTCATTTCTTCGACACCTACGACCGACGGATTGCTGTACTTCTGCTTATTCACGTCTGACGTTTCAGGCAATCAGCAGCTACCGGCAAATGCTGCCAAGACGAGCTTTGAGATAGAAAATGATATTTTACATGTATCTTGGACTGACAACGTTGGCATTAGATATGGTAAAAAGGATAAACTTGCTAATTGGAATAATCGTACAGTCCAGGTAACGCCGGCATCTGGAAGCTTTAGCTCTAGGACGTCCTTGGCTATAAACAGCACTGGGTATGCAGCTGTAAGTTATCAACTTGTAGACGGTCCGAATTCATATATGAGGTTCAAAGCTGATGCTGCTACCAACGGGTTTGTTACTGAGCGAACACCTAGTTCTTGGACTGACACGACCATATTAGCTGGTTTATTTAACGATATCGTATTCAATAGTTCTAACACCCTTTTGACCGCCCATATTTGTAGAAACATTGAAACAGATCCGATCACCACTAGTGATTACGATGTTGCCTCCTTATGTAGAAGCCAAGGCACTAATAACGGAGGTTCGATTTTTAGCCAGACAACGGCTGGTGTATACCGTGATGTGTCTTACTCAATGGATAGTAACAATACAGATTATGCTGTAGCAGCATCATCTAATGGGCTGTGGGTCGTCAATATGGGTAACGCGACTAGCGCCTCTTTGACTAAGCCGGCTAACTGTACTGAGGCCGTCTACGTTTCTGGCATGTCCAACGTGGCGAACAACTTAGGGGCAGCTGTGACTTGTGTTATGAATGATAGTTCCTGCAAAGTTCATTTCTCGTCCTTTGCTTTTAACTCGTCGGGTATAAGTCCGCAATGGCAGGTGGTTGGTACAATTATGAACTCCGCATGTAGTTTAGGTTCGTTGAACCAAGGTGATCGACCTTCTATTGTGTACGACCGCAACAACTTTAAGTGGTCAGCCGCTTGGATGAATAGATCCACCAACCAGCTCATGCGCTGGTCTCAGGAAATACCAACGACCACTAGCAGCACTCAAACGGAAGTGGTCGCGAGTGATTCTTCGATAAGTGGACCATCCATTGCTGTTGATAGTACTGGGAAGTCTTACATTGTATACAAACAAGGTGACGCGGTCAGATTGATTACAAATAATGCCAGACCTGATGCGGACAGAACAGGTGGCTGGAATACATTCTTGCAGACAAGTGGTCAGGCTGAGATTGTCTCTGGCACAGGTGTGACAGGTGTTGGTAACATCGGAATCAATGGTATGAAAGGCCGCAGTAACGTCACAGGCCAGTGAAATTAATGATATCCGTGATCGCTAATCGGTGCTCGACTGCAGTATTTCTATATTCAAGAGAAATTTTGAGAGTTGGTTGGCGATATATTCCAAACTTAATACACAGCGATCAACTCGACCTCGGCGTAGAGATCGGCATTAGGGGGCACTTGGCCAGATATGCCGTTTGTTCCATAGGCCAATCTGGAGGGAATCCAAACAGCACGTTTACCTCCCTGGAACATCCCACGAATGCCGCGGTCGATGCCATTTAAAAGCGAACCGTCACCGATAGTTCCGGTCCAGGGTTGACCCTGACCACGGCTATTGAAAACAACTTTGCCGTCCATGAGTTGCACAACCACGTGGAAGCTAACTTGACTGCCAAGTTCTGCCTTCTTTGTAGACCCCATCGATAAATCCTTTGTCTTGACTGTGGTATTAAGTCTCTCTTGTGCTATTGGTGCACTATTAGCCTCGGATTCTTTTGGTTCTGACGATGGTGTGTCAGTTTTGATTGATGCTGTCACAAGTTTATCTTTGCTATCTGTGTTGTCCGATTCCCTATCAAGCACTCGCGCCAACACGAGTCCCAGCGCTACAAGGCCGGTTGCGATTAACACAATGCGTGAGAAGTTCACCGCCCCATCTCCTTTATTTCTTGAAAGCTAGATTCGGACAAAGCTTTGTAAACTCATCTGCTGGCATAAACCAAGGCTTTCCAAGGGCGCAGCCATACACGGTCCAGAAGCGGCTTGTGGCTTCTGGTTGAAGTGATGAGAGTCGGTCAAAAGACTCTTTATTACAGTATAGGTTGCTTGCTGTGAGGATGACAGAACGCGTGTAGAATGCAGGCGATTGCACTCCTGATGGGCCGAAGGCGCGGTAGTAAAAATCCTCCTCCCCCCGACTAAACTTGAAAGCATCCATGACATATTTTTTAAGCGTTGAAAGCCGGCTGCTGTGAGAGATCTCGTCATCTCGAAAGGCTGCTGAAGTCTCACTCCGACCCATCCCCTGGAACAAAAGCCAAAATCCGATCGGAAGTATCGTCGGCTCCAGCTGCCTAATAGCTGTTACTTTTGCTGGGGTGCCATCGGGGGCTTCCAGTAGTGGTGCGGAGATCACGGTAAAATAACCATCCTTAATACTGCCTTTCACGCACGATGGCCCTGGAGCAGAGGCACCGCGATTTTTAGGTGCACACGTATAGGGGTCTTTACCTGATTCCAGAGTAAAGCGCATGCCAACTTCATCAAGAATTCTCGTTACCGTCTCTGGCAGAGCTTTGATATTTCGCAAAAGAGCCTTTTGGACTTCAATCTGCATGTCGGAAGTATTCACAAGCCATCTCTTTGCGTCCTGCTGCACTTCTTGATCTGTCACGACACGTTGCTCTCCGCAAATGCGCGCACCGGACATGGGAGCCAATTTGACTTCATCTCGATCTCGATTCCACTTTTTGTAAACAAAAATACCAAGAGCAGAACCCGCCACCACCCAGAGGACCAAGAGTGCGTAAGACTTTTTATTTGCTTCAAGGTCAAAAATCTTTTTCATTTTACCTGCCCCCCCTCATTTTCAGGAGCCAGCCCAGTCACGTCAGCCGATACACAAAACTTTCCCGTCCACAGGCAGTTTTTCCCGCGGCCGCAAAATTTTCTTGGATACTGGGCGCACTCTCCAAGCAGCATGTCCCCAGTGTGAGGTGCCTCAAATGGGGGAATCACAGTATAAAAAATAAGATCGTTTTCAGATAATATTTGCTGAGGTGTGATTTTTTTATTTTTAGGAGGCTGCGGCAATTCAAGTTTTCTAAAAATACCGCGCTGACACTCCTGGCCCTCGCCGCACATAATGGTTTTAAAATAGTTTCCATATGTCGCTACATCCATTTGGTCGGGGGAATCATCAAATTGCCAAGTAAAACGCGCAGAATAAAAATTTTCACGTCCCATCGGAATGCCGGAGATTTTGTTTGCGTCGCATTCTTGAAGCGGGATGGCGACGTCTTGCGCCCCTGTCGCTAAAGCGTTCTTACCAGCTACTTTTTTGCTGTCTTCGATGCTTTGTCGGCACCCCTCCTCGTCAAAGGCGACGACGGTTACTGTGCCGCCCCTAAATTGCCGGCCCAGTATTTTACCCCGTATCAAGTATTCACCGTTTTCTTTGTCAATTTTAGCACCGAAAGGAAGCCTCGACGCTCCCACGTCAATAACTCGTATGGGGTGGCCGTCAATTTCTGCCTTAAAGCTCCATCGTACTTCGGTGCCTAAGCGAGCTACAAGAGGTGCCTGAGGAATAATTTTTATGACGCTTTCCTCTGCCGAGCGGTAACGTCGGCAGGCCGTTGACGTGATAATCAATGAGCTGAGGCCCAGGAGGCCTATTACTCTTATAACTCGCTTCATCCTTTGGTCCTCGGCGGAATACGTCGAGCCCTACTCACATCTGGATCGCGTTTTACGTCACCAATCCACGAGACGTCAATAACACCGTCTTCAATCAGAATCTCGGAGCCGAACTGCCCGAGCGGCACTAGAACCGATGATTTTGGTGCCATCTCGTCAAGTCGCATCACTTCTACGAGAGTTTGGCGGAGGATAGCTGTTCCTGATTTAGGTTTGGCCAGGGCGTTAAACTTCCCAATGATGTCGGATCTGCTGGGGGCATATTTCTGAATAACTTGTGACATCTCTTGCGCCCAACCGGCAAAACCTTTTCCAAGGTCTACATCTACGAAGGCAGCATCCCACGTATTGGGAAGTTTCCCATCATCCGAAGGCCTGACAATCTCGCAGGAGATGTTGTAGTTGGCACCCAGACGGTCTGCAAAACGCTGAACAACAGGATCTAGATCAGGATTGGATTTTGCGAGTATTATAAGTTTTCGTTTAAATGGAGGCGGGATTTTTGTCTGCACGATTTTGTCTTTAAGGCCCAAAATTTTGTTGGCGTTAGCAACAGATTCGTGACTAGCTGGCGGCAAATCTATGGCTTGCCCGGAGTCGTCAACTGCAGGGAAGGACAGCGGTAACACTCTTTGCATGCTGGTCATGTTTTTGGGCCGCTTTACCAATGCAGATAACTCTCCACGACTTATGGCAGCGTGAGTGAAGGCAGTTAGATCTCCGCCGACAAGGCCTCTTGGATTTACAACAATATAGTGCGCTCTCGGCTCAAGATAGACGCGGCCACTGACAGCGACTTGTCCGGTCGTGTCCCCACTAGTGAGCGTTGGTTCAACAAATGATAAGAGCCCACGACTAAAAAGCTCCGCTGGTGGCTGCTGTGTAGCCGGAGTTCTGCCAGATCCGTCGTTAAGAAGAATTTTTACCGAGCCAATAAGCGATGGATCGTAGCCTTGCCAATTTCTATTGCGTACCAAGAGGACTTCGCTAGCGCTTTTTTTGCGGATCACGTAGGGCCCGTCGCATGGGCCCTCGAGTTCACGTCCAATAGACCAAGTTCCTGTGGTAGAGGCCCGTATTGGACTAAGCCATATTGACGACAGGGCTGATGCATCAAGTTTTTGGTCTTCCTCTCCATCGAGTTCGACTTCGATGGTGGACACATCAGTGGACTTTAGATTTTTGATACGTTTGAAATCCTGAGCTGTAATTACTCCTTTTCGAAGATTCCAGGCACGCATGTAGTCTTGAACTGTGACAGGTTTACCGTCGTCACTCCACTTGACGTCAGGTTTTAGTTTAAAAGTCCATAGCCGTGCACCAGATCGCGATATTTCTAGGGCGCTTTTTTTGCGAGGATGGCCCTCTAAGTTGAGGTCTGCCAGGTTTTCATGGCATTGACGGTGTATCCATTCAAAGCCAGCACTCATTTTCCCATCTGCGCCGGGTGTTTCGCTCCATGCTTTGATCACGACAAATGGTTTGTCCGAGGGCAGCATCCAGTAGTCGCGGGTTAGCCAACCGACAACCACAAGTAAGCCGAGGCCCAAGGCGGTGGCTAAGAGTCTTTTTGAAATGGACGATGGTAACTTTTTTTTAGGGTGATTTTGAGTTTGCCTAGACAAGAGACACCTCGTTAATTGCGCAGTAAATTTAATGACTTATTTTACCATACGTCTAATCTCGAGATAAAAAGAATGATTCGACAAAAGTTGGTGTACGCGTCATTTCAATTTCGGGGGTATTGCCGTAAATGTCTGAAATCGTTTAAAAATAAAGTAGCAGATCTCGTCAACAGTATTAAATAGACTGGTGCTTTATGATTTCTTTTTCTGGGTGAAAAAAGTGCATTTCATTGCAAAACTTGAATTGAAGAGCGAACGCCTACGGATGGCGCTGATATTGGCCTTAGCTGGCCTCGTGGGATTTATTTTGATGTCGATGGATCCCATTTCCCAAGATCCTGCGTATCACCAATTTGCTGACGAGACCACATGGGTTGGTATTCCTAACTGGCAAAATGTTTCATCAAACCTGCCTTTTGCCATCGTGGGTCTGATGGGACTGCGATTTTTTATTCAAGAGGGAAAAAAACCAGGACTTGGAGTTCCTCAGAGCCTTGGCTGGACCCTGCTTTTTACTGGAGTCTTTTTAACGGCTTTCGGCTCTGGCTACTATCACTGGCATCCGGATAATTTTGGACTTTTCTGGGACCGACTTCCCATGACGGTGGGATTCATGGGCCTACTCGCTGCAATCATCGGTGAACGCGTGGGTGAGAGGGCCTACACGATCTTGCTGTGGCCATTAATTTTTATGGGTCTATTCAGTGCGGTTTATTGGATCGTCACGGAAAGTTATGGTGTGGGCGACTTGCGAATGTATGCTTTTGTGCAATTCTTTCCCCTACTCGCTATTCCTTTGTTATTACTCTTCGGTCCACCCAAATTTACACACTCTTACATGATCATAGTGGCTTTGACTTGTTACGGAGTATCAAAGCTTACTGAGTACCAAGATTACGAAATTTGGCAATTCACAAACGGCCGCATCAGTGGGCACGCCATAAAACATCTGGCAGCGGCCCTTGGCTGTTACATACTGCTTGTGATGCTCAAAGTTCGAAGACCGTTGTTCTGAGGTCTATTGGCGGACTGAGCTCAAGTCGGTGGTTAGTTTTGCAAGAAACCCAGGCTCTTGGCTGTCGTACCAGCCGCGAATTTGCCCCATCTTATCTATTAATACAATCCGGGCAGAGTGCGCATCGGGAACTTCGCCGACGGGAAGTTTCAAAACGTCTTGTCCAAATTGCTGCAAAGTTTTTTCCTCGCCGCGAGCCATAGTCCAGCGACTTGCGTCAGCTTTGAATTTTTCTGCATAGGCTTTTAGTGCCTGAACCGTGTCTGTTTCAGGATCCGTCGTGAGTGATAAAGCCTTAAGGCCCGGATACTTTGCCATAACAGAAGCTATTTGTGAGGTCATCAACGGACATGGGCCGTGACAAGAGGTGAAAAAGAAATTCACGAGCCATGTGCTACCGAGCATAGAATTAGTCTCGAAGGTTTGACCGTCTTGTCCCGTAAACCCATAGTTGCCAGTCATTTCGCCGTAGACTGGTACGCTGACGCTTCGCGCGCCGCGTAAGTCTTTTTTGGTGATGTAAAAACTAATCCCAGCAAATAATCCCGCTGAAGCCACCAAGGCCCAAAGCATGACGATGTGTCTT
>JBEIGW010000094.1:0-9591 GCA_040381655.1 Deltaproteobacteria bacterium | reverse complement strand
TAATTATTGTATTTTTTATTTATAGAGTGTCAGAAAATTTGACACTTTGCCCGGGCATCACACACAAATCCACCGCAATATCATGCGGTTCTGAAACGATTGCCGTTGTGCTGAAACAGGGCGGAAATACCACACCGATAATTTGGCTAATCGCCGACCTGTGCCTAGCAAGCCATCGATCATAGTAACCTCCACCAAAGCCCAGTCTGCGCCCGCGTAAATCAATTGCGAGTGCCGGAACTAGGACAACATCACCCTTCTGGGGACTAACCCCTATAGCCTCAGGCAGCGGCTCATAGATACCAAAAGAGCTCTTAAGGAGTCGATCCCCAGGCGTCCATATGTAAAAACTCATGGATCCAGAAGCGCCAACGCGGGGCAGCGCCAAATGGGACCTCATAACGTTAAGGTGGGGGAGCAGATCGGGCTCACCTTTAAGGCTTTTAAAGGCGAAAACAGTGCCATTAAAGCTCGAATCCCGCAGATGTCGGATCAATCGGCTGGCAATCTGGGATGACCAATCGGCGGCAAGATCCGGTGAGATACCTGCTCTGGCTTCATGGAAATATTGTCTCAAAATCGCTTTTGACATGGCTTAGACATTTTAAACGGGAGTAACAAAAAAGCCACCGGCATTTCTGCCAGTGGCCTTCATTGATTCGATTAAAGCAAACTTACTGTACGGTCACTGAAATAGGCTGTGTAAACTCCCATCGTCCAGACACCTCTGAAAATGCTCCCAAACGAAGCTGATATTGGCCAGCACCAACGCCATTTAGCTCCAACTGCGATCCAGCACTCGAGAATTTGAATAATGGGTTTGACCAATCATCACCTTGATTTAACTCGACGCGGTAGTAAGCAACAGCATTGTCACGTGTCCAAGAAACAACCCCGCCCGTTCCAGCTAGACTGGCGCCAGACGCAGGTGCTGTGATGGCGATGTTGCGGCGGATCGGAGCCGAGACTGAAAAGGAACGAACCTCACTGGCTCCACCTTCCGATTCGACCTTCCAGAACCACTGTCCTGGCCAAGGATGATGGAAAGAATAATTAGATCCAGATACTTTTACGCGCATGACCTCAGGCTGCATGCTGCTGTGACGTGAGAACACGATCGTACCAGGACCGCCGCTCCAGCTAAACATGGCAGCGCCCTGGGTCTCATCATAGGTCAACGACGCGCCGTTATCTGGCGATGAAAGTGAAATCGCACCTGCAGGCGGAGCCATAGTCTCAGGAGCCGGCGCAGCAGCCGGAGCTTCAGCGGTCGGAGCCGCATCGGCGGGTTTCGCCGCATCTTCAGGCGTGGCAGCCGTCGTTGCGCTAGGATCTTCAGCCGCAACATCATCTTCAGCTACATCGGCAGCCTCATCCCCGCTACCGCTGAGCAAAAACCATCCAACGACAGCCACAAGAATGATAACCGCTCCAAAAATGATGTAGCGAGTCTTATCTGAGCTTCCAAAGCTACCATCTTTGAAAATTTGAGACACCGCGTTCGTGTTAGTTCCAAAGTTACTTGTGAACTCACCCTTCAGATCGGCTGTGAACGGATTACTCTGCGTTCCTGTCGCCGGCTGGGAATTAAAAGTACTGTTTGGCTGATTTGGCGCGGAGTTCATAACTCTACTCTCCTAGACGATGGTTAAGCTGCTGCTGATTGCGCTTACGACTGTACACTAATTATACGAGGGAGAAGTCGGTCAAATCAAGAAATCCGGCCGGAAAAAAACAAGCCGCTGCCCGGCGTGGGGCCTGCGACACGCGGAAGCCGCAGAAAACTCTAGGTATTTAAATTCCTTTTGCACTCATAACAAAAAGGGGTGCTACCGCCCTTTTGGAAGGTAGAACCCCTATTTTTTTATTCTCGAGCAGTTTTTACAGCAGATCTGAATCCTGCCGCAATTTATTCCCCGGCATTAAACTCCACCTGTGGAATTCTGTCCCGTCGCATTGTTCGGGTTTGGATTACTCTGGGAACCTGTCTGGCCTTGGGAAGACTGTGTCTGTTGTTGCGAACCTACAGGAGCCATCTGACTTGGTTGTTGCGGCTGCTTGTAGACCGTGTATTGGTATTGCCGTTGGCTATACTGATTGCCGTAAGAGTAAGGATACTGGCGCTGTCCAACTCGAGCAAACGGATTAAGTCGTTGGAAGAATGTGTTCAGGCGTGGAAACAAAACCGTGTTCTGATTAGACCTTACAACGCCGTTACCATAAGAGCACTCGCAATTATCTTGGGCATAAACCTGCTTGTATCGTGTGCTCTTGTTAGGAATACCGGTTCCCATCTGGGTGGGTGACTGGTTGCTCATTTGAGCAGGAGATCCAAGACCAAATTCAACATCCGGACGTGAAGCCAAAACCATTCGACCAGATTGATCTGACCGAATCGTTTCGCCCGAATTGAAAGCTAATTCGGCGTCCTCAGCCGTCAAGATTTCTTTATCTGTTTTAACAGTGACAAAATCCACATTGCTGGTCGAACTCTCTTTATCTGAAACATCAGCTCTTGCAATAACATAATTAGGAACTGTTTCACTCTTACTCTGCGCTTGCTCGTTGTTTTGAGCACCACAAGATGCCATCAACAACGCGACAACTGAAAAACCGAAAAAACGACGTGCACTCAGAAGCATAACTCCCCCTTCAACAACAGCTTCGACATCAACATTCAACAACAACGCGAGACCCACGAGCGGAGCGAGTCTCTGCCAGCGCATGAGCAAGCCACATTCCAGGCCGAACCTCCAAAAAAGACCTTTTGATATCAGATCATTAAATTGATTTCAGATTGGTTATGTGACTATTCTTTAGACAGTTTGTAGGGTTTATTGACAGTTTGGCCTCATCGGGCCCGCAGACTGGATTCGATAATATTATCCTTTAACCTTAGGACCTTAGGCGGTATGTTGCATAGGCTTTACCCCATACATTGGGTAGAAGCGTCCAGATAAACGAAACGTCAACGATCCGCGAGACCCAGACGTGAATTCCAAGCGCCAAAAGACAGCTAAGCCGGAGCCCACTGCAGCATCTCCGCTCAAGGTGGCAGCCTTGTGGCCACACCAGGAAGGGCCTTTGCTTCTCTCCAAAGTTGGCGGGCGTCAGATATTTATTGCCACGTCATTCTCCCCAGTCGACTTTGGAACATTGTCAAAATCAAAACCAGACGACTGGCTCGATTCATCTGATGACTCTAAAAATCTTTCAAACATTCCGCGCTGGATGTTCCTTCTACCGTACGAAACTTATAATCATGATTCGCCGCTTGCTGGATATACTGACCGCCCGCTCGCTTGGGAAATACATGCGGGACTCGTATGGGATAATGACGTCGATAACCCAGCATACGTCACAACGAAAGAGGCTGCTCGTGCGCGTTTTCATTTTGACTATAAAACCAGACTTATGCCGTTGATAAAAGATGCTAGTAAATATGCTCATCCCACCGTGAAACCGTTAGTTCTGACACCGACTACAAGTGATGAAAGTTATATCGACGCTGCAACGAATTTAATTAGACGTATAGCAAATGGTGATTTTTATCAAATAAACCTACTCCGCTTTTTCCACGCAGCACAACCGCACAACTGGCAGAACCTGTGCGCTCTCATGGAGGCTAACAGTGGACCCCAAGGTGTTTTAATTTCGGCAGGAAACAAAATCGTAGCATCATTCAGTCCAGAGCGATTTATAGAGATTGTTCGCAATTCAAACAGTTTACAAATTTCAACTTGGCCCATTAAGGGAACCGCACCACGCTGCCTCAACGACGAGCTCCAAGATCGCCAGATTGGAGCTAGCTTATCAAATAGCCGAAAAGATCTTGCAGAACTCCAAATGATTATCGATTTGATGCGAAACGATTTCGCTCGAATATGCCGACCGGGTACTGTTCATGTAAAAGACCAGGGATCCCTGAAAAAATTCTTCCAAGTTTGGCATCTGGAAGGCCATATATCGGGAGATCTAGACCCATCACATGACCTCAGCTCACTATTATCAGCCGTATGTCCGGGCGGCTCAATCACGGGTGCGCCAAAAGTCGCCGTGATGACTAGGATTAGACAAGAAGAGGGTCGTCTTAGGGGCTACTTTATGGGAAACTTCTTCAGAATCAATCATGATGGCTCCTTGCAGTCGAACATCATGATTCGGACGCTTATCAGTGAAAACTGGCTTCGCTCGGCCACGTATGCTGCAGGGAGCGGCCTTGTTATAAAAAGTGAACCAAATAAAGAACTGCTGGAGATCAGCACTAAATGCGCCCCAGTGACATTGACGTCAAAACAAATTAAAGACCGTGAAATAGTGCCATCGGAGGATGAACATGTTTGACCTAAAGGCGATTGAAACTGCCAACCGCGTTGCGGTAGAAGCTCTTGAGCACGAACTCCCAGAAATGCCAAAATTCGATCCAAGGTATCGACGAGCACCTTCCCGAGGCCTAAAGCTCGATGCTCAAGACACCAAACTTGCCATTCGAAACGCACTCCGATACGTTCATCCAAAATTCCACGCAAAACTAGCGCCTGAATTTTTAGAGGAGCTGAAAACCAGAGGCCGCATTTATGGATATCGATTTCGCCCCGAGGGACACATTCGTGGATTGCCAATATCTGAATACCGCGGAAAATGCCTCGCGGGTAAAGCCCTACAAGTCATGTTGGATAACAATCTCGACTTCGACATTGCCCTCTATCCATACGAACTTGTCACATATGGTGAAACCGGCCAAGTCTGTCAAAACTGGATGCAGTATCGCCTCATCAAACGCTACTTAGAAGAGCTCACGGACGATACCACTCTGGTCCTGTACTCCGGACATCCACTTGGATTATTCAAATCAACGCCTTGGGCACCCAGAGTCATCACAACGAATGCTCTGATGATTGGACTCTTTGATAATCCGACCGATTGGCATCGAGCCGCAGCGATAGGCGTTGCAAACTACGGACAAATGACCGCAGGTGGCTGGATGTACATCGGACCTCAAGGCATCGTCCATGGGACATATAACACGATCATGTTGGCTGGACGCCTTAAGCTAGGCCTAAAGCAAGGGGACAACCTAGCAGGAAAGCTTTTCATCTCGAGTGGACTTGGCGGCATGAGTGGCGCCCAAGGAAAAGCCGCCATCATCGCCGGCTGTGCGGGGATTATTGCCGAGGTGGATAGATCAAGGATAGAGACAAGGCTTAGTCAAGGCTGGATCGACGCAGCAGCTGACACTCCCCAAGACGCTTTTGATATGGCACATAGCGCCATGAAAAATCGGCGAGGAACCGCGGTCGCATTTCACGGTAATATTGTTGATCTCCTAAAATTCGCCGTGGAAAAAAATATTAAAATCGACCTGCTCAGCGATCAAACCAGCTGCCATGCGGTTTATGAAGGAGGCTATTGTCCGCAAGGAATGAGCTTCCGCGAACGAACGGAGATGTTGGATAAAAATCCGGACGAATTCCGAAGACGCGTCGACACCACTCTTAAATCACATTATGAATTGATTAAACAACTCACTGCACGCGGAACCTATTTTTTTGACTACGGTAACGCTTTTATGAAAAGCGTTTTTGACGCCGGAGTCGTCGACATTGCAAAAAACAAGAAAGACACTCGCGACGGTTTTATCTGGCCTAGTTACGTCGAAGATATTCTAGGGCCAGAGCTATTTGACTACGGTTATGGACCATTCCGATGGGTTTGTCTCTCTGGTCTGGACGAGGATCTAAAAAAGACGGACCTAGCAGCCGCCGATATCATCAAAAATCTACGTTCCAAAATGCGTTACCAAGACGAGGATAACTACAAGTGGGTCATAGATGCCGAAAAGAATAAAATGGTTGTGGGTACGCGCGCCAGGATCTTATATCAAGACGCCATTGGTCGTCGTGCCATAGCGGTCAAACTAAACGACATGGTCCGAAAAAAAGAGGTAGGACCCATTATGCTGGGACGTGATCACCACGACACCGGCGGAACCGACTCCCCGTTCCGAGAAACAAGCAACATTAAAGACGGATCAAACATCATGGCTGATATGGCCACGAACATCTTTGCGGGTAATGCTGCGCGCGGAATGACCTTATGCGCACTGCACAACGGCGGTGGAGTTGGAATTGGCAAGTCAATAAATGGCGGCTTTGGAATGCTGCTCGACGGCAGTCAACGGGTTGATGAAATTCTTGATACGGCGATGCCCTGGGATGTTATGGGCGGGGTTGCAAGACGAGCCTGGGCGCAAAATCCAAACTCCATCAGCACCTGCATCGAGTTCAATCGAACAAATCTTGAGCGAGGTGAGCATATAACGCTTCCATGGCCCGTAAACCCCGACATCATCTAGTGGTGGTGTTTATGCGCGGTCTTTTCAAGGTAGTAATCATAGTGGCCGTCGTAAATCCGCATCTCACCATGGTCAATCTCGAAGACTCTGTTCACGATTCCACGAAGAAAGTATCGATCGTGACTTACGATCATGATGGTGCCATCAAACTGCTTAAGAGCGTCCAAAAGTGTTTCGCGACTATCAATGTCCAAGTGATTGGTGGGTTCGTCCAACACAAGAAAATTGACCGGCGTAGCCAGAATACAAGCCAGAATAACGCGACTCTTTTCGCCTCCAGAGAGCATTCTGATTTTCTTTTCAACATCATCACCAGAGAACATGAACGCACCTAAAAGATTGCGTAGATAACCGATAGAGGCCATAGGCAAACGATCACTGACCTCTTGCCAAATCGTCTTCTCGGGATTTAGAAGATCACAAGAGTACTGCGAGAAATAGCCCACATTAACACTTGCCCCAACCACAGCCCGACCGCTAGTGGTATCCGTAGAGCCAATAATACATTTCAGTAAAGTACTTTTCCCTGCGCCGTTAACACCCGTAACAGCGATCTTGTTGAGCCTTTGCACTACACCAGAAACGCCACTAAACACTTTTTTCGCTCCGCCTTCAGGTATAGAATATTCTTTTGCAACGTTCTCAAGTCTCACCACGTCATTTCCACTGCGCGGCGGGACGGCGAATTCAAAAGATAATTTTTTTGTCTCAGTTGGCATCTCCAAACGCTCAATTTTATCGAGCTTCTTAACTCGCGACTGAACCTGAGCGGCGTGAGATGCTCTAGCAGCAAACTTAGCGATGAACTCTTCTTCCTTCGCGAGCTGCTCTTGCTGTCTTTTAAACGCTGCTATTTGCTGCTCACGCCGCAGTTCTCGCTCGCGAAGATAAAAGTCATAATTCCCACTGTAGGTTGTTATTTGTTTATTCGCGATTTCTACAGTCCTACCACATATTCGGTTCATAAAGTCACGATCATGGCTAGTCATCACAATTGAACCTTTGAAGGACTTCAACCATTCCTCAAGCCAAATTATAGCCTCGATATCAAGATGGTTTGTAGGCTCATCGATAAGTAAGACATCAGGATTTAAAAGCAATATCTTAGCCAGCGCAATCCGCATTTTCCAACCACCGGAAAAGCTCTCAACAGGTCGGTTATAAACATCTGGTCCGAGACCTAGGCCTGTTAGTATCGACTGCGCTCTCGATTCTAAGTCGTAGCCGCTACGGCTCTGAAACTCTAACCGCAACTCCCCAAAACGCTCCATGAAGCGCCCCATATCGTCGTCACTCATCGGCTCATCCGCAAGTCGCCCCATGCGCTCTTCCATAATCGCTAACTCGATACCAATTTCGGAGACCTTTCCGGCGCCCGACATACACTCAGCTAGCGCGCTGCGACCAGTCATTTCGCCAACATTCTGATCGAAGAATCCAACGAGAACGCCCGGATCAACGCTTACAACTCCATCATCGAGATGATCGTGCCCCATAATGACACGGAAGATTGTGGACTTCCCGGCGCCGTTTGGCCCCACTAAGCCTATCTTGTCACCTGGACGTACAATAAAGCTGGCCTGCGAATATAGAACTCGGTCACCATAGCGCTTTGTGGCGTTACTGACATTGATCATCTATCAACCCCGGATATGAAATAGAGTTAGAGCGCCGTAGGCACCCCTGCGAGACCGCTGACCTTACACGACTGGGGACAAAAATTAAAGCGGGCTTTGAGCTCTAAATTGCTCAATTATATCTGGGCTTTAAGTCAGGCGGCAATTGAATTCGTTCCGACAGCCATCTGCAGCTCTTGATCATCGCGGCTAACGTCTGCAAGAGCCTCAGCGGAGAATATTCGATCGTTGATATCAACAAGGCGAATAGCACCATTGTTTGCCAAGTTTCGTATTCGACCAAGGATTCGTAGCTCAGCTATTCGATAACGACTTTCTTCCATACCGGCACTTTGTTCTATATCTTCGAGCCAGGTCTGAGCAAGCTCGGACGGTGCCTTGGTAAGCAACAGGTCTCTTATATGCTCTGGTGAACCGACCAAGAACGCAAGTAGCTCTTGTCTTTCAAGCCCCATAACGATCTCAAGTAAATGACCATCTCGAATGTATGGCAGCATCTCGACAGTTACGAGCTTTAACTTAATAAATCGAGCAGCATCCTGATTTGTCTTAACCAGATCAGACATAAGCCTACGCTGATCAATCAACTTCGATTTTTCAAGAAGCTCAATGATAATATCGCTTGAACGTAGCTGCTCTGTATCGAACTCCGTCTTGGATAGAGTCTTCTTGTGAAGAGCCTTTGCAACATTTGCCAGGTAATCTTTAGGTATAGCATCTGATTTACACAATTCTCGCATCAAAGATACGCGAGATTCCCCCGTATAGATTTCGAAAACGTTACGCCGCCTCAGATTATCTAACTGCGTCAGAACGATACTCTGAATATGCGGTTTCTCATCTGAGATGAGGTTAAAGATTTGCGCCGCATCGAGATTCTGTAAAAAATCGAATTGCTCTGAGCGCTTCCTGGACAAAAGTCGAATCTCACTAGCTGTAACTTTAGTCTTGAGAGCGTTTAAAAGATCAAGGGTTTGCTCATCGTTAAAAATGAAAGTTGCCTTGTGATAAAACTCACTCAGATCGTTTAGATCGCGCTGAAGGCTAGGATCATTCATAAGATCAAATATAATCATTGGCCCAAAGAGATGAACATACCGCGCAGTTTGGTCAATTCCATCCTCTCTCAACATCCGACTGAATGTATCTCGCGCAACCTTGGGATTATCAACAAACGCCTTCAGGAGCTCTTCCCTAACCCCCTCAATGCGCATTTTGATCGAAAGAGCTTCTCGCGATACAGCCCCTCCGCTGACTCCAACGACTTGAGAACCTGCGCCCGCGTATACTGAATCACTCCCACCCATTGTCGACGCACGAGTAGCTTGTGTTCCGGGCATTGTATCCATCATAACTCGCGCATCCCGCGACGCTGCCGCGAATCTTAGATAGAAACCTGCCGCGATCAATAAAATCAGCAACCCAGCAAATACATATAGGAGTGTTTGATTTTCAAAGCCAACACTCTTGTCCGATGACGACGACGTCTCTGATAAGGCACTATTTAATGCTTTTTCCGAGGACGAAAGCTTTTCTTTACTGGTTAGATTCGTACTTTCTTTTGTCTCTTTAGCTTCTAATCTCTCCGCCGTCGTCGAC
>JBEIGW010000093.1:0-9596 GCA_040381655.1 Deltaproteobacteria bacterium | reverse complement strand
CTTGGGGGTAACGCCATGATTCTTAAGCTCATAACGACGTCAGCAGTTCTGTTAGGTTTCGCGAGCTGTATGCCCTCTAAGCAGGCGCCGGCACCAAGCCAGCAGCCACCCCCTTCGCAGACCACGCCTCCAGGGGGCGATCAAACCACCAGCACCCTCAAAGATATTGGAGCTAGCAAGCTCATAGTAACGAGGGGCTCATCTAAAGTCTCTCTAGCCGATATCGCCAAACAAAACTCTGCTAGTTTAACTGTGTTTCAATTCTCTGGGCCGGACTGCCAACCCTGTATGGAACACTCGCCGCAAGTTGCAAGAGCCCTCACAAAGTATAGCCCTAATGTGTCCATGGTTGTCGTTTTCCCTAACGCTCTGGAAGATTATACGACTGCTGAATACCAGAACTTCACAAGGCAGTATGCTAATAATGCGTCCTACGTAGTTGATGAAACAAGATCTGTACTGAAGGCAATCCGAGCCAATGCGTCACAGTCATTCGGATTATATGTATTGGTAAACAAAGCTGGTATGGGCAGGATTCTGAATATGGATGACGCCTACAAGCAAGTAGACGCCGCGGTAGCTGCCGCAATTGGCGTTCAAAACTAGCCTTTGATCAACAAGGAGGACCGACATCATGTTTATACGAAGACACTCGTTTCGGGTCATGTTTACAGTCTTGCTTGGATGGCTGATGCTCTCTGATCCTGGATTAGCAGGCAATAATCCGAAAATGGAAAAGGTGAAATCCCCTAAAAACCCGCTGCCAGCCCTCTCAACGAGTGCTAGCTTCTCAGGAGATACCAGCAAAAATAGCCTAACTGTCATCCAATTTTGGGCATCGTGGTGCACGGGCTGCGGGACTGTCATGGGACAAATGACAGATATCTTGAAGAAAAATAAAAAACTGGGCTACGTCTCAGTTTCCTTGGATGAAACAAAAGACGTGGCCATGAAGTTTTTCTCAAACAAGGAAGAGAAAGCGAAAGGCGCCCTGCCTGTCAGTTACCTCGATGCTTCTGGTGCATCATTTGCTGAGCCCAATGGAATCGAGAGTCTCCCCTATTTGTTAATCGTCGACAAAAATGGATCAGTTCTTAAACGTATAAAGGGCCACCCAAGCTCGGCAGATTTAGAGTTTTTATCCAAAAATTGATCATTTAGAGGTCAACGTTATGGTTCGCTTAGTATCGATGTCAGCTATCCTCATACTTAACTCCTGTGTTTACCCAGGACTAAGTCTGAATAAGGGGCGATTACTTGATCCCACCATGGATCCTGCAAAAACGTCGATCATGGCGGACAGTTTGCCGTCACTCAGTAGTCGGTCTTTCGAACGTTCGGCAGTGAGCGGTGGTGGCAACAGCGGCAGTGCATGCCCAACATGTCGTTAATCATAGGATAAATGAGATGCTAACAAGAATTCTTATAGCTCACTTGATGATGCTCTCAATATCCGAGGCTAGCCTTGCTGCATCTGCATCTGAAATGCGGGGGGAAGTCGCTTGCGTCCGATTTCAGGGCCAGGATCGATTTGACAACTTGTTTGCAGCATCCAAGTCAATAACCACTGAACTTTTTGGTGAATCAGGTCAGGGCAATCTGACCCAAATACAAGCTAGCGCTACGTTTATAAAATCTGGAACACCCGCGGAATATTCAGAATCACAAGACACCTCATATGAGCGTCGAGCCAGTCTCGGCGTAACTCAGACGCTCGGTCAACTATCGTCGTTTGGTATCAGCACTGGCTACACGAGTCAAACCAACAATCAATCAAAAAACTCCCTGAGTCGCTGGTACTCGGTGAGAGTCGGTCAATGGTGGAACAAAGCCACACTCCTAACCGAGTTGGAAGGTCTTCGTAACAATAGTAATCAATCAGCTCGGAGCTATCTTGATACCGATGGCCGACGGGTTTTAACCCCTGACCGTGTGCAAGGCAATCGGTACTCGCTCAATGTAACTTGGCTAGCAAGTCCCCAAGCTATGGTTATGGGAAGTATTGCAAAAATAACCTCTGTTAATCGGCCTGAGGCTAACGCGGCCTCGATGGAGGGGCGATATTTCATATCTTCCACGCTGACAGGCGTTCACCTTAAAGTCGGGGCCTACGAAGATACCTCAGACGTCTCACTCAAGACCGACTATGGTCGTATTTCAGCTCGTGAATGGGAGACTCAGCTCCACCAGCACCTAAACGATAGATTTATTCTAGCGTTGATATTTCGAGATCATTTTGAAAGAGAAAAACCGCGCTCGATTGAATCTAAATCTGTTGGCCGACACAGCAGAATGATCCAGAGTCGGCTTCGCTACCGATTTGTTGATGGACCGGTCACAGACTTAGTTCCCGAATTGTACTTTTTTGTAGGTCAGTATCAGTCTTATGATTCTAAGGTTATAATTAATCATGTTGGAGTGGGAGGAAGTTATGTTCTTTAGGAATGAGTTGAATCTAGGTTTTAGAAAGGGAGCTCCCATGCGCAAGTTCATACTTTTATCTACAACTTTATTGGCCGGGTGTATTCCGACAAGCAACATAGACTCCACTGGCGGCAAAGCGTCATCCAGACTTTCCTCTGTCCAGATGAGCATGCCAGCTGCTGATGCTTTGGCCACTAAAGATGGTCAAAAGCCTGTGACTGGCCTTCGACTTTCCATCAAGCCTGTCGATCCTGCAGCGTGCCCGTCTGGGACGTCTATTAGCCAAGTGATTTCGACTCTTGGAGCAACAACGGTCCAGCAAAAAGTTATGAAGGGTTGTGATTACGATCTTAAAATTGAACTTGGTAAATTCGAGACTGCGCAAAGTGGATTTAATCTACAAACACTTGGCGCTGTGTATTATGCTCCGTCCTCGCCCACCCGAATCACAGCCGATCAAACGAGAGATGACCGCATCTCGGTTCGAGTTAGCTTAGCACTAACAGAAGAAGGCCGACGTATAGGCCTACCAGAAAGCCTTCCCGTACCAAGCCCAGTTCCCCAGCAACAACCACAGCAGCCTGCGACCCCACCTCCAGCTCAGCCTCCCGTTGCACCACCTCCAGTTACACCAGCACCGACACCGACACCTGGAACCCAGCTACCTGCGTTACCAGCTAAGTTAAACGTCAGTTTGACAGGCCCAGGGGGCAACGTCGCTCTCCCAACTATTTTTACCACAAGATATTTAGTGGTGGACTATTCTAGGCCGGGTTGTGGACCGTGTGTGAGCCTCGCAAAGAGTCTTGAAAACAATGCGAGTTTTCAGCAAATGATGAAAGGGTCAAAGTGTCGCGCGCTTACAGTTATCCCCAAAAATCAACTTGAGGATTGGAATGCAAGCGTAGGTGGTCGTCATACTGCCGAAACATCTTATGAGTACACTCACTCTCAGTTTGCGGCTCTTTTCAATTCATCAGTCAGCGCGACTCCAACCGTCATGATCGTAGACCGCACCGGCGCAGTGGTCGATAAAAAAGTGGGAGGTCTTCCCGACAAACTGCAAAGCCTTTGTGGCGGAAACTAAGGCCACCAGAAAGTTAAATAAAAAGCCCAGTCTAGTCGGACTGGGCTTTTTCATTCCTCATCCTGACGAAGCTGTGCCAAGACCGAAAGATCTTCAAGCGTTGATGTATCCTGAGCTGACTGCCGACCAGACGCAACATCGCGAAGCAGACGGCGCATGATTTTGCCAGAACGCGTCTTGGGAAGTGCATCCGCAAATCTGATTTCATCAGGACGCGCGAGCGCTCCAATTGACTTAGCAACATGTGCAGTCAAATTGACCCTAATACTCTCCGATGGCTGAATTCCAGATGTCAAACTAACAAAGCAAACGATCGCCTCGCCCTTTAGATCATCGGGCCGGCCGACTACCGCAGCTTCTGCGACGTGATTATGGCTAACCAGAGCACTTTCAATTTCCATGGTGCTCAAACGGTGACCTGAAACATTCAAGACATCGTCGATCCGACCCATGATCCAAATATTACCCTTTTTGTCCCGCCGCGCACCATCCCCAGTAAAGTAAACTCCGGGAATTTGAGACCAATAGGCCTGCTTGTAACGTTCCCTATCACCCCAGATCCCACGAAGCATGCTAGGCCAGGGCTTTTTTACAACTAAAAAACCGCCGTGATCCGCTGGAACAGACTTGCCGTTTTTATCCACGACATCCACATCGACACCAAGAAAAGGCATGGTCGCGGATCCAGGCACCTGAGGGATCGCTCCGGGAATCGGCGAAATCATAATGCCACCAGTCTCGGTCTGCCACCATGTATCCACTATGGGACAACGGTTTGCGCCAACGGTTTCGCGATACCACATCCAAGCTTCAGGATTAATGGGCTCACCCACCGATCCAAGAAGCCGCAAACTTGAAAGATCGTATTTACGCACCCACTCGTCACCTGCACGAATGAACGCTCTAATCGCAGTGGGCGCGGTATAAAAGATTGAAACACGGTACTTCTCGATAATCTCCCAAAATCGCCCCCAGTCGGGAACATTGGGAGCTCCCTCATACATCACAACTGTGGCTCCATTGGCTAAGGGACCATAGGCGAGATAACTGTGGCCCGTAATCCAACCGATATCGGCCGTACACCAAAAAACATCCTCAGGCTTTAAATCAAAAACAAGCTTAGTTGACAACGTAGCGCCCAGGAGATAACCAGCAGTGGTATGCAAAATTCCCTTCGGTTTTCCTGTACTACCGGATGTGTATAGTAAAAATAGTGGATGTTCACTATCCGCAGCATACGGCTCACAGTCCCTTGACTGCAATTCGACGATGTCATGCCACCAAATATCGCGACCAGCCTTCATCGACACTGGGGCTCTTTCGGGCCCTATCCTCTTTACAACCAGAACCTTCTCGACAGAGGAACACTTATCGAGAGCTGCATCAACATTTGCTTTTAGCGGAACAACCGAACCCTTCCTCCAGCCACCATCCGCTGTAATAATTAGCTTTGCACCAGAGTCCTGACTTCGCTCAGCAAGTGCCTCACTCGAAAATCCACCAAACACGACCGTATGCATTGCACCCACGCGGGTACAAGCAAGCATAGCGATGATGGCTTCGGGAATCATGGGCATATAGATAGAGACTCGGTCGGCCGGCTTAACACCTAACTGCTTCAGAGCATTGGCACACTTGGAGACCTCGCGCAGAAGATCTTGGTAGGTCAGGACGCGACTATCTCCAGGCTCACCCTCCCAAATCAATGCAGCCTTGTTACGTGTTGCTCCAACACAGTGCCTGTCTAGACAATTCTGAGACACGTTCAATTTGCCACCCACAAACCACTGCGCAAAAGGCGGCTTCCAAATTAGTATCTTTTTAAAAGGCCGAATCCACGATAGCTGCTCCTTTGCCTGCTTGGCCCAAAAAGCTTCGGGGCGCTTTATGGAACCCCGCCATAGCTTTAGATACGCGGCAAAACTACCAAGATGCGCCGCCTTAGAAAACTCTCGCGGCGCTTTAAAGGATCTTCGCTCCTTCAGAACACTTTTTATCGACGACTCTCCGGGCATATTTAACTACGTTTTGAAAAAAGGTAATGACCGACGCACCACTCGCGTCCACGCTCAAAATTCCAAAGCTCAGCGCAGGCCATGAAGAAAATGCGCCATCGGTTAAATAAAACAGTGGCACTTTCACCCTGAGGGTTTGGATGGCGCCTAAACACATCAAGTGCGCGATCTCGATTAGCATCGAGATTTTTCAGCCACCACTCGGCAGTCT
Source organism: Deltaproteobacteria bacterium (assembly GCA_040381655.1). Taxonomy (GTDB): domain Bacteria; phylum Bdellovibrionota_B; class Oligoflexia; order Oligoflexales; family RGVZ01; genus CAMDKS01. Next base: position 3,859 of record JBEIGW010000093.1, on the reverse strand, counting down.
GGCCATAGTGATGACCGTCGACGAGCCACTGCGACTCAATCTTTAAATGCTCTTGGAACCGCAGCGGCAAATCAAAGGCGGGCATGATGCCACCCGTGAAGAAATGCCGCCCCATCCAATTATCCTCACCCTCTGTCTCAAACGGATACGTGTGGAAACGGTGAACAAAAATATGAAAAAACAGCCTTCCATCAGGTTTCAGCCACCCGGAAATGCGCTCAAATAGAAGCTTCCAGTTACGCATATGCTCAAACATCTCAACAGAAACTACCCGGTCGAAATGCTGGTCCGTAGAAAAATTATTCATGTCACAGGTAATGACCGACAGATTTTTGAATCCTTTGGAACTAGCTTTACCCTCAATGTATTCGCGCTGGGTACGACTATTTGAAACCACGGTTATTTTGGACTTGGGATAATGCTCTGCCATCCACAATGACAAACTGCCCCAACCACAGCCCAGTTCAAGCACACTCTGACCATCCCGTAGCTGAGCGCGTTCGCAGGTCTTGGACAGCATAATCTCTTCAGCCTGATCTAAGGATTCTCGACCCGTTGGAAAGTAGCAGCTACTGTATTTCTTCCTAGCACCCAAACAATAATCATAAAACTCGGTTGGAACCTCGTAATGTTGAGCGTTCGCATCTGCCGTATGCAAAGCCAAAGGCGCTTTGCTCATGGCGTCAAAAAATTTACACTCCTGCTCCCAAGCTGTCTCGCCAGATCGTCCCTCGCATTCTTTGAGACGATCCTTCAAAAGTCGTTTGATACCAGCCCTTATGAGGGCATCTGGCGCCAAGCCACGCTCCGCAATCGTAATACCTGAGATCATGACAGTCCTCCGGGACTTAGCACCGTTTTGTGTTTAGGTTTACTTAAAATAAACTGACAAACTCCGATAACCTTTTCAGCAAAACCACCTTCACAGTAGGCAAAATAGTAATCCCACATTCTAAGACCGTGATCATTTATACCCATAGTTCGCAGCCGTGGCTCAGCTCGCCAAAAAGCTTGTCTCCACTGACTCAGCGTCAAGCAATAATGGTCGGTAATATCTTCGAATCCAGAGAGAATCATATCCGTTTTGTCGCGTACGGATTCCATCATCCTCGTCACTGAGGGAATAGTGCTGCCAGGAAATATATAACGCTGAATGAAGTCAACATTTCTAACTGCATAGCTGTAAGCTTGGTCTCGAATGGTAATTGCCTGAATTGCCGCAACACCGTCGGGCTTCAATAGATCACTCACCTTCTCAAAATATGTATCAAAGTAATGATGACCAACAGCTTCAATCATCTCAACGCTGACAATTTTATCAAACTTTCCGTCCAGCTTGCGGTAATCGCAAAATACCGGCGTAACCAGATGCTCGAGCTTCAGACGTCGAACCTCATCTCTTACGTGGTTGAACTGGTTCTTACTAATCGTAGCTGTCGTCACTTTGCAGCCATAGTTACTCGCCGCGAAGATCGCAAGGGCACCCCAACCTGAACCAATCTCAAGTAAGTGATCACTAGCATCGAGCCGAAGCTTTTCGCAAAGTGTGTATATCTTGCGAAGCGACGCTCCAATCATCGTAGAATCTTCTCGGGAGAAAATACCACAACTATATGCCATGGTCGGATCTAGCCATGCGTCGAAGAACTCATTACCCAGGTCATAGTGTGCTGAAATATTTTTACGGGCCTGCTCAATTGTATCTCGACGCGCAAAATGCCAAACCTTGAGAGCCGGCCACTTTAACCAGGCCAAGCCGCCCTCCATAGACTCCATAACGTCTCGATTGGCGCAAAATATTCTAACTAGTGCGACGAGATTATCGGTCGACCAATCACCATCCATGTAGGACTCAGCGGCACCAATTGTTCCACCAAAAACCACTCGCTCCCAAATTGACTGCCGCTCAACTCTAATCGTCGCCTGAGGTTCACCGTCACGCGCCGTACCAAGCTTGGTCACGGTTGCACCTTCGGAGACCGTGATACAACCATAAGATATCTTTCCAAGTTGCTTAAGCACTAAGACCCGCAAAGGCTTGGACAGCCACTCGCCACCCCAGGCCAACCCAGTGGATCGATCCAATGTTGCACTCATAATTCGAAGCCTCCGGTTAGGTCCCCGTTTTCTTGGGGTGGGAATAAAAAGTCACGCGTTTCAGAGCGTAAAGTATACCAGCATTAAGATAAATTCCGAACCAAATTTTCCACGTCATAAACGGCATTTTTATCAAATATTTCAGCATGTTAGAATTTTTAAGGCGTGCCCTCTGCAGCGTCAGATGGGCTTCAAAATCGAGCCTGCCGTCGACGCGGTTCCAAATTCCAACGGCCAAGTATTTACTAGGCACTGTTAGCCGCCATGTGTACTCCATGTTCATCGGCAAAAAAGGTGATACATGAAACTCTTTAGGAAACGTAAAGTCCCGGCTAGGCTTTCGACCGTCCGCTTTCATATTAAAAACGTAACAATGACGCTCGCCCCAGGGTGTATTTGTAATCTCACCCACGACGTATGCCAACTCTCCCGTGACGTCATAGCAGTAAAACAAAGCTAGAGGATTCATCACAAAACCAAAATATCGCGGTTGAGCTAAAAGATAAGCCTCACCCGTCCATTGCTCACCTAATTTTTCTTTGATCTCTTCCTGTAAACGAGTCTCGAGGCTGGCTTCTTTTCGATGCGCCATGTAGTCAGCCGCTCGGAGCGAAACAAGTCCGAAACGCCGTCTACTTACCAAAGGAAATCTTAGTTGCGGCTGATCCACGTCCGCAACGCGAAGCCAAAGCATAAAAACACGGTACTTAAATCTATGCCCAGCATCAACGTACCGTTCATGCTTTACGTCGCCGAAATAGATAGCATTTTGCAGAGACGAGTCCAATGCGCTCCTTTCTCTAGAGTGAAACTTCAGAATCAATAGCTTTGACTACTCTTAACGCACTGACGACTCCGTCTTCGTGGAAGCCGTTGCCCCAGTATGCGCCACAATAATGGGTTCGATTAACTCCCGAGATCTCAGAATGCCTCGCCTGCGCGGCTACAGTTCGTGCTGTATAAACTGGATGGGAGTATTTAAGGCGTTTTATAATTCTCCCAGGATCGATGTGCTTTTCACAATTTAGACTTACTAAAAACTGCGTCGGGCAAGTCAATCCTTGTAGGATATTCATATTGTATGTGACGGCAACATCGTCAGTTAGGTCATCAAAAAGATTATAATTCCAGGCCGCCCAGGCCAATTTTCGTTGCGGCATCAAACGAACATCTGTGTGCATAACAATATCATTATTAGCGTAGGGGATGTCACCTAGCACTTGTAACTCTTGAGCCGATGGATCCTGTAGCAATGCAAGAGCTTCGTCGCTGTGAGCTGCAAATATAACTTGGTCAAACGATCTAGCCTCTCCAGCTTTCGTCTTGACTTCAATACCCGACGGCAGTCGGGATACCGATATCACAGGCGAATTAAGCCTAACGGATGAACCGAGACGGGCTGCGATTTTATTTGCATAGGCCTGGGACCCCCCCATGACCGTGTACCATTGCGGCCGATCGTCGATATTAAGAAAACCATGGTTTTCGAAGAATCTTGCCAAAAAGTGAATCGGCATGTCCTCGACTCGCTTAGTGCCACACGACCATACAGCTGCTGTCATGGGCTTGATGTAGTATTTGGCCAACTCCTCGGGAAATTTCATACGCCGTAGAAATGCTCCTAGGCTTTCATCGGTTGGATCAAATTTAAGTAGTCGCTTACATTCGTCATTGAATGCCAAGATCCCCTTGATCATCCTCCAGAACTTCGGGCGAAACAGATTCCGTCGCTGAGCAAAAAGCGAGTTGATCGACGTTCCGT
>JBEIGW010000092.1:0-9853 GCA_040381655.1 Deltaproteobacteria bacterium | reverse complement strand
AACTTGTGTCGACCCTCAGGCAGATAAATTATCGCTGGCGATTGCAGCCAACTGCTGCCAGAGGTGGTAGACGTCCATGGGCTTCCATTCAGGCTTAGCTTTGTTCTTTCAGGGATTGTCTCAATCCTTACGGGCACGCCTTTTTTTGCTGAGAGTGACAACATTCCAGTGGCCATTAGTCCGTTTCCAAACCAAACGGCAATATTTAAAGACATAAGAATAATGTTTTTTGTCGCGGGTCTCAACGCTGACCTCCCGTCCTCTGGGGGCTTGAGAACTCACAGGTGCTGCCGGCATCACCAAATTTTATAATGAGAGGTCGTGAGCCCGTCGTGCCAATTGGTGTGAATTGGCACGACACAATTACTTTACGATCTTTGCCAAAAACTAAAAGTTTAGATGGAGTATTGGATATGATGTCGTTGATTTGCTCGATGCTTTGCTGAGGGCTCATAGATGCTCGAAAGAATCCATCGTTAATGACCGCTATGACGGTATCGCTTCCTTTGTAGTTTAGGCGCACAGGGGCAAAAACAGCAGACGGCTGTAGTCGCACGGACGGTGTTCGTCTAGGCATACCCTCATCAGTATTTATAAGCAATTCGCCCTTTAAATATCCTGGTCGTGAAATTTCAATGATGTTCAGTCCTGGGTCTAATTTCAATTTGAGAGGTGAGGTAAAGTACTTTCCACTGTCGTATGTGCGGTCATTTATCTGGATCTGCACTGGGGATGGCGACGTTCGCAAAGTTAACATGAGTCCTTGCTTGGCTGCATTGTTGTGGTTTTTGAAGGCTACTCCGCCCGCAATCCCAGCAATTAAAAGCGCAATGGCGGCGTAGAAGGGGGTATTGTTCGGCTTTTTCCTGGGCATGACACTGCTACTGCGTGTTATCTGTGTGCGATAACCCTGAGCGGCATGTTGTGGCCCTGGGCGATGCGATTGGATCGATCGACCCTGGGATATCGGATTATTGTTGATAGTCTTTGGACCGGATGTCTTTCCAAGTTTTAGTGATGAACCGTCGTGAGCTTCATCGAATGCGAATTCTCTGACTTTTGATGTGCTGGAATTGTTAGGCGAGGCAGCAGGAAGCTGGGTTGACGTTAAAATTTTGCGCATTTCTTCCTGCGCTAGCTCCCGTTTATCGCTCAAGTAATCTTTGACGAAACTGCTTAGGTCTGCTCCGCTGATAGTTGGGTTGTTTTTTGATAAGTAAGCTCGAAGTGTTTTCTCTAGTGACTCCATGGATTCGTAGCGCTTGCGGGGGTCCTTATGAAGACCGCGCATGACGATTGATTCAAGCTCATCACTCACATTTGGATTAAAATCTTTCAAGCGGCCGGGAATTCTACAGTGACGAACTAACTCGATAACTTCAATCTCGTTATCAGCAGTGAAAAGTCTGCGCAGAGCAAGCATTTCCCACATGACAACACTGAGTGCAAATATGTCGGTCTTTGGGTCGCATTTTTTTCCGCTGATTTGCTCGGGGCTCATATAAGAATACTTGCCTTTGACGATCCCCGCTTTGGTTTCAGTCTGTTTAAAATCGCGATCTGCCGCTGCAATACCAAAGTCGGTGATTTTCACCTCGCCTTCCCAAGATATCAGGAGGTTTTGCGGTGAAATGTCTCTATGAACGATGTTGAGAGGTTTGTTGGTTAAATCATCATAACGGGTATGGGCATAATGAAGACCGCGGGCCGCCTCTGCTATGATATAAGCGCATAATCCGTTGGGCATGCTGTTACGCTTGCCCGGTGGCGTTTTTTTAGTCTCGACGGCAGAGAGGACTGCTCTTAAGTCCGACCCATCAATAAATTCCATAATAATCGAGGGGCTGCCTTGGATGATGTCAAAGCCTTCTACTTTAACAATATTGGCGTGCTGCAGTCGTTGCCCAATGTGTGCTTCGTCCTTAAACATTTCTGTGAACTCAGCGTTTTGGGCATGGTGGGGAAGGATTCGCTTTATCGCCACAAGGCGTCTGAAGCCATCTTGTCCAACGTGAAGTCCTCGGTAAACTTCCGCCATTCCGCCACGGGCGACGACTTGACCTAAGATGTATGGTTTTACCGTCATGCTGTTTTTAGTTCCAGAAATCCCCAGGTGTTTTAACTAGTTGGCACAGAGTATGTCCCTAGGGATATCGGAACCCGTCAGCAGTTCTCAAGGGGCTTTGCCGAGGATGTGTTTTCCGCTGTGCGCACGAAAGTTTGCAATAGCCTAGAATCAATGCAAAAAATCCTATTTTTTAGCCCTTGTACGCAAGGGCTTTTCGTGTTGATATAAACCCTTTCGAATGTTTCGGCGGAAGGCTGCCAATAGTTGAGCGTATGAGTCAGACACGTTTTATTACATTAGAGGGCGGTGAGGGTGTGGGAAAGTCCACTCTCATGAGAGGCCTTTGCGAGTGGCTCACACAGCGTGGACTAAATGTGCGACAGACCCGCGAACCGGGTGGCACGCCGATTGCCGATGCCATCCGCCAATTATTTAAATCACCGCCAGGAGGTGAGGCGATAACTGCCGAAGCAGAGGCTTTGTTAGTTTCTGCCGCTCGAACTCAGCACGTTGTAAACGTTATAAGACCCTTTCTTAACTCCGGTAATTGGGTCATATGTGATCGTTTTGCTGACTCTACTCGTGTTTATCAGGGTCTTTTTGGTGGTGTGCCCCTCAATGAGCTTGAGTGGCTTATAAAATTTTCAACGGCTGGACTAGAGCCTGACCTTACCTTTTTACTGGATTGTGACGTATCTTTATCAGCACAGCGCATCGGGGGTCGAAAGAGTGGTGGCGAAATCCCCGCCAATGAGCGTTATGATAACGCGGCTCAACACGTACATGATCGATTGCGAGAAGGTTTTCGCAAGGTTGCCGGTTTTTATCCGAGCCGGTTTTTTATTTTGGATGCGTCTCGTTCCAAGGACGATGTTCTAAGACAAGCGTGCACAGAATTGGAGCGACGATGGCAGCTTTGAAAAAACAAGCGGCTAGAAATATGCAATGGAGTTTGGACGGACTTGTTGGTCTTGAAAAAAACCAGGAGCAGCTTAATCATCTTATGACGAGTGGTCGAATGCATCCGATTATGATGCTCGAAGGTCGGCAGGGCCTTGGGAAACGACACCTTGCGGTCTGGTTGGCTGCACGTTTTTTTTGTGACGTTAAAGACGCTCAATTCTCAAAAGCAGTACCCTGCCTAAAGTGCGGGAGTTGCAAAGAGATCTTGGCTGGGACTCACGCCGACGTGACGATTTTGGATGGCGAAGGGCAGTCTATAAAAACTGCCGAGGCCGCAGTCTTCCAGGAGCACTTCAACGTGTTAAGCTCGTCGGGTAAGCGCGTCGGTATCATAATGAATGCCGATCGTTTGACCATTGAAGCGTCAAATAGGCTGCTGAAGACGCTAGAGGAGCCGCCCGAGCAGGCAAGAATTATTCTTACAACCAGTCGTCCACTAGCGTTGCCCCGCACGATTTTGGGACGTTGTCTGCGCTGGCGCGTCGCCTTGCCGGCCAGAGACACAGTTCTTACTTGGGCAGACCGGGTGATCAAAGAAAAACTTGGACAAGATGTGTCTTTGTCAGATGTCGAGCGCATCGTAAAGAGGTTTGGGTATAGTCCGGGGAAAATTCAATCTAAGTTGGATCAGTCGGATGCTCTGGAGTTAATGGATCAGCTGGATATTCGCCAGCTACTGACAACCAACGATTTGGCCTCGGTGATTAAAGTAGCCTCCGACATGGCGCGAAATCGGAAAGTTAAAGTCTCTGAAATACTTGATGATACGGAGTTGGAGCTTTGTTCTTTATATCGAGAGAAACTTGGTGTTGGTCATTTGTCAGGTGTTTGTAAGAGTAACTTGGATAACAATCAATCCTGGAGCTCAAGGCGTCATTTGAGGCAGGCCTTGAGTTTAGCGCGCCGTCAGGCGATTCAAAACAAAACTGCGTTGAATTCACAATTGGTGGCTGAGTCTATTGGTCTCAGTCGTTGGAAAGAGGGTTGAACATGAGTGTCGCCAATGTGGTCGGTGTGCAATTTAGACGGGCTGGAAAAATCTATGATTTCTCGCCCGGAGAGCTCTTGCTGAAGGTTGGAGATCAGATTGTCGTCGATACGGAGCGGGGTCCAACAGTCGCAAAAGTCGTAAAAATATCAGCGATGGAGGCGTCCACAGGTTCTGGCGGTCAACTCAAGACGATCATGAGGTTAGCGGGTGAGCGTGATCTCTCCGAGGAGGGGCAGTTCAGCGAAAGTCAGATGATGGATATTGCGCGCGGTCGCGTAGAGTCTTTCAAGCTTGATATGCGCATTATGAAAGCTGAAGCGCAAATGGGTGGGAATAAGGTCATCGTGTATTTTTCATCCCCAGGTCGCGTGGATTTTCGCGACTTGGTGAAAGATATGGCAGGTGCTCTTCGTTCCAGGGTCGAGTTGAAGCAAGTGGGGGCAAGGGATGAGGCAAAGTTGGTTGGTGGTTTAGGTATTTGTGGGCGTGAATATTGTTGCTCAAGCTTCCTCCGCGATTTTGTGCCAGTTTCGATCAAGATGGCTAAAAATCAAAATCTTGCATTGAACCCGAGCAAGGTCTCTGGTGGATGTGGACGCCTGTTGTGTTGTCTCACTTATGAAAACGACGCTTACTTGGATCTTAGACGAAGGTTACCAGCGCTGAAGTCTCGGGTTCGCCACATTCACGACGGTGACGTTGGTTTGGTTATAAAGACCGACATCCTCAATCAAAATGTGGTATTCGAAACTGCAGACGGTAGGCTACTCACTGCAAAAGCAAAGGACGTCGAAGGCATTGATAAACAGGAGTCTCCCAAAGACCAGATGGACAGCGAAGCTGACATGTGGGCTGAGGAGATCGATCTCGGGCTTCTCATGAATGAGCCTGAAGATAAACCTAAAAGCTCTGACGGGCGACAGCAGCATGCAGGTGGTCAACAGCAGAAACGTCGTGATAATGATCGTCGCGATCGCGATGGAGAGCAGCGACGACAAGATGGGTCTTCTGGGCGCCGCCATCAGGGTCGCAACGACAGACGAACTGACACGGATCGTTCGCAGCAACCAGCCGGTAGTCCGCCGAAGGATCGAAAAGGTCGCGATCCCAAAGGTAACAACTGACGGCCACATCGCTCAGGAAAACGGCGCTTAATTATCAGCGTCCCCGCTAAGTTTATCCAATGGCGTCAGCTCCTCGACGTCCAAGAGGTGCGCCGTTTCCTGCGTCCCCGAAAGAATTTTGATAACTTCCTTGATGGGTTCGCGGCGAATAATGAAATCAAAATGGTTGAGATTGTTCATAGCGGTGCTTGTTATATTTTTATGACCGGATCTCGGGACGAATATGCCGAGCCGCCCTCTGGAAACCGAGTCGCTATCGCTATAGATGATGTGAATTTTCAAGTTATCAGGAACGTCGCTATCGCGCAGATATTTCAGAAAACTGCTGCCCGGCCTCATCTGCCAAATGTCCCGCCAGAAAAAAGCCAAAGGTGTCATTAAGGCTAGGTACGTGTAGGGACTTCCGCCGCACGGTGGAGCCATGGCGATAAGCTTGTCGCAGTATTTGCTACCGCCAAGTTTTAGTAACCACCATAAGCTAACCAAAGTGCCTTTAGAGTGTGCCACGATGTGAATTTTCTTGAAGCCGTGGCGGTCCATCTGTCTCTTTAACTTGTAATCGATAAAGTTCGCACTCTCCATGATCCCTTGGGTGAAGAATGTTCCAAAAAGTCCGCCTAAATTAAAGCTGAACACGTCAAATCCGGCAGCGACGAGTTGCCGCTCTAAGACATTCAAGGAGCGTTGTGAGGAGAAGAAGCCGTAGACCAATAAAACAGGAGTTCGGTTTGGGTCGATGGTCTTATTTCGACGGACGATCTGATTGTTGAGAGTGGCCTCGTCCATAATTTCCTTGTAGGCCGCTGTGAGCATAGAAACCATGCTGCGCCCCTGCTTACGGCTGTACCATTCAAAAATCATTAAAGGCGCAAGGATCAGACCCGCCGTCAGCCCAATGGCGTTCACTGTCCAGCCGAGCAGCGACACTTTCGGAGACGACATGTAAACGAGGAAAATGCACTCCGGTAAAATACCAACAAAAGTGAAGAAGAGAACGCGGGTTGGTTTGAGGTTAAAAGCGCCTGCAAAGAAGCTAACCAAATCGAAGGGAAAAACTGGGATGAGTCGGGCTGCGAAAATTAATTTATAATCTTGTGTTCGTATAAAGCGGAGTGTTGAGGGCAGATTACGACTCATCCAAGGAACAACCATAGTCCGTCCAATGATAAACATAAGCCCATACACGGGGATTGTTGACAGCGTGCTACCGATAGCCGCCAAAAGTATGGCGAGTTCTTCGTTGAACGTTCTGGCGGCTACATAAGTGGCAAAGGCATGCGGTGTCAGTAGTAGAGGTCTTACGAATGAGAGCGCCAAGTAATGGGCTGGAGCGAGCGTTGTCGTGCCAATGCACTGTTCGACACCGTTGGGGCACCAATTGTGCCAAAAAGACCATGATATAAACCCGGCAATCATGAGGATGGTGATCTCAATGAAAAGTGCTGCCCGGAAATGGTTGAAGGTGAATAAAAATCGATGACGACCCGTTATTTGATCTCTGTCTGATGAGCCGAAATCGGAGACACTGCTGCTGACCGGCGTCGCCTCCGACAGCGGAGCATAGGTGGTCTTATCAGAATTTTTTTCAGGGCCTTCAGTCAGAAAAAACTCCTCACATAACGCAACACGCGCCAGGCCTCCCGTGTCACACGGGGGGGGTGCTGGTCGAAACTAATGGAATCGTTTATTATATCGGAAGCTTGTAGCTATTCATGACGGTGAATCGGGATTATGTGGATTAATTTAGTTAACACATTGATATTAATGTCTTTTATGTGGAGCTCAGCAAGCCTAGCCGGCCAGTTGGACGATTATCAGCGACGAATCCGTGAAGCTGGGGATGATATGTTGGAAAACCTATCTATTTCCTACGTATACGGCGGTAGTAAGGTTGGCGATGCCGACACTTGTGATGAGTGCAACACGTGTTTGGAGAAAAAGCGCCCTGCACCCAAGCAGCGTTTCAGCGAGTGCCCCACATGTCAAAACTGCAGTTTAGATTGTTCGCACTTTGTCCAGCTTGTTTTCTCGCGCGCTGGCTTAGGTTTTTCCTACTTAACGTCTACGCAAATGTTAGATCTCAGTGCCGAGGCCCTTGCTAAGAAATACTCCCTAGTCCCAGTTGAGATGGATTTAGAAAAAGTGGTCGCTGGTGACATGCTGGTCTACAGAGGTCATGTGGTCGTTGTGGAGACAGTACATGAGTCCGGAGTGGCTGATATAATTCATGCCACTGGCGGTAAAGACATCAAGCTTGCGGGCCAGGGTATTCAGCGTGAGCGCTATGCCAGAGTGTCCAATTTCCGTGGCGAGCTACTGCGCATCATACGACACAAGAATATCAATGAGCTTATCGACGGCCGCAGTAGCGAACGTCCGCCGCCGTTGGCACACAGACAAAGCAGGCTACGCCCCGTAGAAAAGCGCAAGCCTTGAGTCCACGCGGCCGTGCCTAAATTGTAGACAACCCACCCTTCGAAGCCCTCACGCAAAAGCGTTGAGCTTGCAATAATGCCAATAATTGATGTACCTTGTCGGATCAGCCCAACACGCCAATTAAGCTTTAGAGGAAGCACGATGTACTCAACTCAGGATTTTCGTAAGGGTCTCAAGATCGAATATAACGACAAGGCTTGGTCAATCGTGGAGTTCCAACACGTTAGCCCCGGTAAGGGAAACGCTTTCGTTAGAACCCGTCTAAAAAATTTAGAGACTGGTCAGGTCGTCGAAGTGACGTTCAAATCCGGTGATAAAGTAAATGTACCCGATGTTGAGACACGAGAGATGCAATATCTCTACAATGATGGCGACCGATGGACATTTATGGATGTTTCAAATTACGAGCAGTTTAGTCTCTCCTCGGAGGAAGTTGGGGAGGCGAAATTTTATATCGTTGAAAATGGCAATGCTAAGGTCACATTTTTCCGAGGTCGTGCGGTTGCCGTGGAAGTGGATAATCACGTTGATCTTAAAGTGGTTGAAACTCAGCCAAACATTAAGGGCGATACATCCGGTGGCGGCGGTAAGCCCGCGAAATTGGAGACGGGGCTTGTTGTACAGGTTCCGTTTCATATTAAAGAGGGCGATGTCTTGCGAATTGATACCAGGACAAACGACTACCTTTCGAAAGTTCAAAATTAATTAACCAAGTGACGCAGGTGAATCATGGATTTTAAAAATGTCGAGCAGTTGATGGAGCTTATGCGTAAGCAGGGCTTCAACCACGTGAAAATCGAATCAAAAGATCAAAAGATTGAAGTGACGATGCAGGCTCCCATGAGCGCAGGTGTCATGTCATCGATGCCGATGATGACCGCGCCAATGATGACCCAAGGTATGCCGCAGGTTAGCCCTTCAGCAGCGCCTCCGCCACCAGCGGCCAAGTCCGAGACTGCTGCGGGGACCGCGAAAGGATTTGCTAATGGGCACATCGTGAAGAGTCCTTTTGTTGGCACGTTTTACCGATCATCAAGCCCAGGGTCTGATCCATTTGTGGATATCGGGACTCGGGTTAAGAAGGGTCAAACTCTTTGCATCGTCGAAGCCATGAAACTGATGAACGAGATCGAAGCGGATCGAGAGGGTGTTATTCGTGAGATATTGATCGAAAACGGTCAGCCGGTTGAGTTTGAGCAAGCACTGTTTGTCATAGAGTAAGGTTTCTCTTCCATGAAAAAAGTTTTGATTGCAAATCGAGGCGAAATTGCAGTTCGAGTCATCCGGGCCTGTCAGGAACTCGGGTTGCGTACTGTTGCCGTGCACAGTGTTGCAGACCGCGATGCTTTGCACACCCGTATTGCAGATGAAAGTATTTGTATAGGACCAGGCCCAAGCCCCAAAAGCTACTTGTCCATTCCTGCGATCATGAGTGCCGCAGAAATCGCAGGTGTTGACGCCATTCACCCGGGCTATGGTTTTTTATCCGAGAATGCGAAGTTTGCTGAGATTTGTGAAAAGTATGGCGTTAAATTTATTGGGCCTAAGTCGGAGCATATTCAAGCTCTCGGCAACAAGGTGGAAGCTCGAGCATTCGCCGAAAAGGCGGGAGTTCCAATGCTTCCTGGGAGTGCAGGTGCGGTAAAATCTCTTGGAGAGGCCGAGAAACTAGCTAAGGAGATTGGGTTCCCGCTCATCATCAAGGCGGCAGCCGGCGGCGGTGGACGGGGCATGAAAATTGTTAGGTCCAACGATGAGCTCTCAAAGCAGTTTGATTTGGCTCGTAGCGAGGCCGAAGTTGGATTTGGTAATCCTGATGTCTTCATTGAGCGCTACTGTGAAAGGCCTCGTCACGTTGAAGTGCAGTTGGTGGCTGATGAGCATGGCAACGTGACTCATTTGGGCGAGCGAGATTGCTCCATTCAACGGCGCCATCAGAAACTTTTAGAAGAAGCTCCCTGTCCCGTTATGACGCCGGCACGCCGAAAGGAGATCGGTGACACGGCGGTTAGGTTGGCCAAGGCGGTTGGCTATCAGAGTCTGGGCTCTGTTGAATTTCTCTTGGATGAAGATGGTCGATTTTTCTTCATGGAAGTGAACACGAGAGCCCAGGTTGAGCACCCAGTTACTGAGATGATTACGAGCGTTGATCTAATCAAAGAGCAAATCAACATTGCTCGCGGCTATAAGCTTTCGTTTGATCCTGCGAAAGTCGAACTTAGAGGTCATGCTTTGGAATGTCGAATCAATGCAGAAGATCCCACGACATTT
>JBEIGW010000091.1:0-9907 GCA_040381655.1 Deltaproteobacteria bacterium | reverse complement strand
TTTGCACAGTCACCGTCACCCAAGGCTTCGATGCCGTGGCGTTGATGCTGAATGTTGATCTCTTATGCGGAGCAGGAGCGTGTGCCATGCAAAAAGCAGTTAACAATGCTGCCATGTATGAAAACCTATTTGAAACATCCGTCCCCCCCTTGCCACTACCGATGGTCTGGAAGGTTATTTATTCAGAAGCGATTCGAGGAAACCATATATTATTCGATGCCGATGATCTGTCGGCAATCGAGACGTTTTATCACTCAAAAGACTTTCGACTTAAGGAAGAAAACAACGGGCCGATGGCTCAATTTGCAGTTAAGTTTTTCTCTAGCAGTGATTTTCAAGAAATGCGTCGATTGATCAAAGCGTTGCCGATCGATCAAAAGGTAGTAGCGCTGATTCTTTATCGTAGATCCATAAGTGTATGGCAAGATTGGCTTAAGAGAAATCTTCATTAGATAACGTTGAAGCCAAATTGACTTATCAAATTGTGCTATAATAAATACATGACATCGGTTTCTTAAGGGGGATTTATGCGTGGTCCGACATTGTTTCTTTTACTGGTTGCCGTTCTAATGCTTCCCTCCTGTAAAACAACAAATCCGTCTTCGGCCGTTTTATCGTCTAAAACTGAAGCGGAAGCAATTGATCAGAAAAAAGTTGCCATCGAGAGAAAGACCGTTGGTTTTTCTAATGCAGGATGCTTCAAGGTGACCGGTGCCGAGTCAGAGCTAACGAGTCAGGATGCTAAGCGTCTCATCCAGGATACAAAAATGATCTGCGTCTCAGAGCTTATTTCAGGGGCGAACCCAGATAAGATCATCGTCGACCTAAAAGCCGAATCAAATAAAATTTTGGCCACGTATCGATTTAAAGAGGCTGTGCCAGCCCGCTGCCCTGGATGCTATATGTTTTCGGCCTCAAAAGACGGCCATGCGACCTTTTCAGAGACGGCCGTCACGACTCTGGCAAAATTGGGTCTCAATCTGTCCAAATACGATGGAAAAATTACTTTCATGATGCTGAGAGAGCTTCGCGACAGCGCTCCCACGCCCACTAGGAAGTGAAGTCGAGATCGTTTCAGCGCGATCACCGTCCGTCGGAAACAGTGATCATAAGCCCCTCGTTTTTAGAGCCATCCGGCCCGTCGACGACAACGCCAGATCCCTCGTGGATGCCGCCGCCAATCAGAGCTCGACCAATCTTGGTCTCCAGATCTCGCTGCAGATAACGTTTCAGTGGTCGTGCACCATAAACAGGATCATAAGCTGACGCCGCGATGAAGGAGATGGCCTTATCGGTCAACTCAAGGCTAATGTGTCGATCTTTTAATCTTCCGGAAAGTGATTTGGTTAAAAGCCTCACAATTTGCTTGATCTCGTCAAGCTTCAGAGGTTTGAACAGGACAATATCATCGATCCTATTCAGCAATTCCGGTCTGAAGTGCGATCTGAGGGCCTCCATCACATTTTTCTTCGCAGACTCTTGAAGATCACCATTTTTATCAACACCTTCTAAAAGGTAGTGGGCTCCGATGTTGCTGGTCATAATGACAACTGTATCCTTGAAACTCACAATGCGACCTTGATTGTCAGTCAGTCGACCGTCGTCAAGAAGCTGAAGTAAAATGTTGAAGACATCTGGATGTGCTTTTTCTATTTCGTCAAATAAAAGAACGCTGTAAGGCCTTCGACGAACGGCTTCCGTAAGTTGTCCTCCCTCATCGTAGCCAACGTAGCCTGGAGGCGCCCCAATCAGTCTGCTTACTGAGTGCTTTTCCATGTATTCGGACATATCAATGCGGATCAGGTTCTCTTCGCTGTCAAAAAGGTTTTCGGCGAGAGCCTTTGCCAACTCCGTTTTGCCAACGCCCGTAGGGCCAAGAAACATAAAGCTACCGATGGGGCGCTTAGGATCCTTAATCCCCGCGCGAGCGCGGATCACAGCGTCCGCCACCAACTGCACAGCCTCATTTTGGCCGATAACGCGTTCGTGAAGAATCTGATCTAGTTTAAGTAGTTTCTCCCGCTCGCCCTCAACGAGCTTTTTAACAGGACTGCCAGTCCAACGGGCCACAATTTCAGAGATCTCGTCATCGGTCACTTCTTCACGAAGAAGTTGGGAGCCGCTCGCCGATTCTTTGGAAAATTTTGCCTCTTCATCTTGAAGCTTTTTCATCAATACAGGTAGCTTTCCGTGTTTTAACTCAGCCACCCTGTTCAAGTCATAAGCGCGTTCCGCACGATCGATATCTTGACGCACCTGATCAATATCGGAGCGAAGAGATGTTAACGATTGAAGTTTACTTTTCTCAGAGTCGTATTGCGCACGCAGCGTATGTAGCTTTTCCTTCTCTGCCGTTAGCTCTTTTTGGAGAGTCTGAAGTCTGTCTAGGCTGGCTTTGTCTTTTTCTTTTTTAAGCGCAGCTTCCTCGATCTCTAGTTGCATGACCCGCCTTTGAGCTTGATCAACCTCCGTTGGCAAAGAGTCCAGCTCGGTGCGAATCATAGCGCTTGCCTCATCAACCAAGTCAATCGCTTTGTCGGGTAAAAATCTCTCGGTTATGTAACGATGAGAGAGTGTGGCCGCAGAAACCAAGGCATGATCATGGATTTTAACGCCGTGATGAAGCTCAAAACGATCTTTAAGGCCCCTCAGAATGGAAATCGTATCCTCTACAGAGGGCTGCTCAACATAGACTGGCTGAAATCGCCGTTCGAGGGCCGGATCTTTTTCGATATGCTTACGATATTCGTCAAGCGTTGTCGCGCCGATGCAATTAAGCTCGCCGCGAGCCAGCATAGGTTTTAGCATGTTGCCAGCGTCCATCGCACCTTCAGACTTACCAGCACCTACAATCGTATGAAGCTCATCAATAAACAAGATAATCCGGCCGTCACTACTTTTGACCTCATTTAGAACGGCCTTAAGCCGTTCTTCAAATTCACCGCGGTATTTTGCACCCGCAATTAAACTACCCATATCCAGTGAAAAGATTGTGCGCTCTTTTAGCCCTTCAGGCACATCGCCTCTGACAATGCGATGCGCTAAACCCTCAACTACCGCTGTCTTACCAACGCCGGGCTCACCAATAAGCACAGGATTATTCTTGGTTTTTCGGGAAAGAATTCTGATCACACGACGAATTTCCTCGTCACGACCGATAACTGGGTCCAGCTTACCATCGCGCGCTGCTTTGACTAAATCTCTGCCGTATCGTTCAAGCGCCGCATAACTACCCTCCGGTGTCGCGCTAGTAACGCGCTGCGAGCCGCGTACGCTGGTCAGGGCTTGCAGAAAGTTTTGTCGATTAAGACCTACTGAGGCAAATAAACTTGCGAGAGACGTGTTGGGCGAACTCTTTATGAGCTCGAGAAATATGTGCTCGACTGACACATATTCATCCTTGAGCCGCTCGGCTTCTTTCTCTGCGTCGATTAAAATCCTGGAAAGCCTCTGGCTAAGAAATATCCTCGTCGGATCATAGCCAGGGCCACCAAGGCGGGTTTTCCGAGAGAGCTCGGACTGTATTTGAGACGCCAGTTCAACTGGGTTTATATCCATTTTTGAGAGGAGTCTGGAGACTAGCCCGTCTTTTTGTTCGATTAGCGCCAAGGCTAGGTGCTCGGCATCCACATCTGAGTGACCAAATTCGATCGCTTTCTTTTGTGCATTGCCGAGAGCTTCCTGAGACTTCTGGGTAAATCTAGACAGATCCATTTGTCCTCCTGACGGGCTTTTTGAGCTTGTGACCCCTTGGTGAGCCTTAGAGTTTGCCCGCGTCGGGTCTAATGTGAGTTCGTTGTCGGCTTTGTCAAGAGTGCCTTGGGACGTGGGAGGTCAGCAGGAGTTGTGCAACTCTATGAAATAATTAAACTTGCGTGTCCGTATCGTTTAAGTAAAAATTTCATCATCAACATGGCATCGTCGGGTCGGTCATTCAGCATCTGGAGTCTAGCTATGGTATCAACAGGTTTGAAGAAAGCTCGACGTTGTGGGTGGGTCTGCCTTTATTTGCTCGTGTTATTTTGTGTTAGTTGTGTTGATCGTAAGGATCCCGTAGACATTTCACTGCAGGGGCCGGATTTTTGTAGAGCTCTTAAGAAAACTGTAGATTGGAGTGATGTCATTACATCACTCAACAATATTTCAATTTTCTACCGAAAAGGATGCCATCAAGATGTTATCGAGCAGGTGGGCATTGCTCGAAAAAAACTGAGTCACAAGACATTTTCTGTTACCAAAGAGGCGCTTGAGTTCTTGATCCCAGAGGGGAAAGTTACGGATTATGTGCTCGAAAGCTACGAACGTGGCTATCTCAGCTTTCTGTCTGCAGCGTCATATGTGAAGCTTGACAAGGAAAAGCAGGTCCTCCCCGAGCTAAACAAGCTCTATAATGAAGAAACAGCATTGACGTATAATCACGGTCGCGATCCAGTTAATGCGCTTGTTCAGGCGGCGATGTGGGATAATTTCAAAGATTTCGGATTTTCATCAAGACCATTTTGGTTGTGGCTGGAGCGACAAAATGATGTTGATCCAATGATTAGAACATTCGCTCAGAAGCAAATTGCGAGAATTGACCACGATCGTAGTGGGGATTCACCACGACGCTGGCGCGTATATGAGTTGGGACGATTCCCTGATTTAGACTGGGAAATGAAGTTTATCGATAATGAACATGGTTATTTCAGGGTAACTCCAAAACAAAGTTTTCCCGCAGCGTGTGTTGAAAACGAAGTTCTGCTTCTACCGACACAGTCTTGGTTTGCAAAAATTGGTAAAAGACACGCACACAGCTATCACCCTCTTGTAAATGTTAAGAGCTGGATCAGATTACCCGTAGGCCTCGTGTTGGGGCTCAGTACCTATACATCTGGCGCTGCTATAGGCATTGGTGGCTGTGTGGCGGATGCTCAAGTACGTGCAAAAGGAAATTTATGTGAGTTGAGTATTCAGGGGGCAAAAGCAGTGATGGATCTATCTCCGGGGGTCGTGAAATACGTGCTTGAACCGGATCTTCGCCATTGGCGGGAGTTACCAGCTGCTGTAGTGGTCGTGCCGACAGATGATGCTGCCTGGAAATCAAACGGATGTCTTTTAAAGTATGGGGACGATCGTTTACGGTTGGTTCTCTAACTTTAGAGTCAATGTTAGTTACAGCTTGTGGAGAATGAGCTACCCCGATCCAGTTCGTGATCGGGGCGCGATAAAAAATGGTCAGGCGTCTTCGGTCGTGATGGTCGTTGATTTCTTGGCGACTGTGATTTTCCGTCCTCGACTAGTCGTTACTTCGACGACTTCAATATTTTCCACGGTTTTCAAGTAGCGTTTCGTGGCTTCTGGCAACTGATGCCAGATTTTCCACGCGAAAAATGTACCCATCACAGCAAAGGGGATAAGAAACAGTGGCCAGTAGGACCAACTGATCGGTGTTAAATATCCCAGTGCAATTGATTGAAGCCCGCTTCCGAGATACACGCATCCGTCAACAATACCTGAAGCAGTTGCTGTGGCTTTGCGTCCGCCAAAATCCGCAGCGGCCGTTCCGGACATGATCGAGTGCACCCCAATCACGGCTAAAGTAATACTCACGGCACATGTGCCAAGAGCTACCGGGTAGTCAGGAAGTGAGAGCGCCATACCGATCGTTAGAAGGACCATGACGCCGCTTAGAATGGCCGCTGGTGGGCCTCGCCGAGATTGGAATAGCTTATCTGACATCATGCCTGCTACGAAGCCGCCAAATATCCCGGTCATACACAGCAGTAAACCCCAGTTATCGAGGAAGAACTTAGCGCCTTGCTGAGGCACTTCTTTGGCAAAGACGAAGTACCACTGCATAATACCGTTGCGCAGCACGCCGGAGGTGAATTCGACCAGTGCAATAGTTAGGAGAATAGGATTCGTGAAAATTCGCTTTAGCAATGCGCCAATTGCGAGATCAACTTCACCATCATCTGAAGACGCATCATGAGGGTCAAAGTCGCCAAAGTTTGCGTGAGCGGGAGAGTCTTTAATAAGCCAGGCATCAATTAGTGCCCAAACCAATAAAAGTCCTGCTGGGATGAAGAAAACGAACCAGTAAGCATCAGTTTGTCCCATGTCGACAGCAAACGCGGCTCGCAGAAATCTCTGCACTGGATTGAGTTCAACAGTTGGCGAAAGTTTCATGGCATCGGCGATCGCCTGCCCCCAGTCGAAAGCAAAGTAGACTCCCAATGATATAAGTGTTCCAAAAATTGCGCCAAAAAGCCCACGCTCCCTCACATGGAACCAATATGCTTTCACTTTGATGATCGAGACTGCGCCGTAACTTTGGAAAAACATATTGAGCGAGTACAGGAAGATCATGGTCATTGTCAGATTAATTGCCCGTCCACCATGAAGATAATAGAATACTGTAAAACCCATCAGTATGTTGGCAAGGCTTGACCCTAACGCGGCGAATAGCATGCCTTTGCGGCCGCCCATCCTGTCGACCATGGGTCCTGTGAACAAAAAGCTAAGCCCGTAGGTGATCGTTCCAGCCCCAAAAATAAGACCAAAATCTTGCTTGGTCATCATGTCGCCAAGAGCGTTCTTCGAAACACTCAGGTTGTAGCGGCCCATATAGAGGAATGCGTAGGTCATTCCCAGGGCGAACCAATTGACAAATCGGTGCACCATAAACTTCCGGCTGTGTCCCAGTGGATTATTTTTAAAGTACAAATAGATGACAACGAAAAGAGACGTTCCGACGAGGATGAGATCGATGTACTCATGCATGAACCGAGTGAGAGGCAAGAGAACGAGATCCATTTACAGACCCTCCGTCAACGAATGAGCGGGGTTAAAGCATTTTTTTGAGACGCCCTGATTTATCCCATCCCTTATGGATTTTCAATTGCCTAATGGGCGCTTGTGATTAAATTGTAGCCACATTCAGGGCGCAATGCTCAGCATGCCTGCGAGTGCAGCTGCGTTCATTCTAAGAATGGCAGCGCCCATGTCGCGTGAGACCTTATCAATCGTATCCGATGATCGATGGTAAGACGGGTAATCACCCCAGTCGTTATCGATGGTCAAAATGGCCGGGATGTTGTTGTCAATAAATGGCATGTGATCGCTGCCATATGGATTGTAGGACGTGTAGTATTTTAAGCCACTGACTAGACGCGCCGCAGCCGCGTACTGATCCACAAGCGTTTTGTAACGACTCGATGACTCCAAAAGCACGTCTTCGGAGTCGTCCTTGGAGTATCCGATCATGTCCATATTAAGGACGGCTTTGATTCTTGATCTGGTGGCAGAGTCTAAACCTCTAACAAAAGCTTTTGATCCGACCAGTCCCTGTTCTTCACCACTGAAAGTGACGAACATCAAAGTCGAGGAGCGTGGGGTTCCAGCAAAAACGCGGGCTAATTCGACCACTCCAGCAGCCCCAGTTGCGTTGTCCTCAGCACCTGGCGCAGACTCTGAGGGGCGCTCGCTGATCGAGTCATAGTGCCCACAAACGATATAAATATCACTGGCTGGGCCTGCATCAAATGTGGCAACCACATTCCAGGCGTCACGCCCCGCAACCGTGAATTTTTGGAGGACAGACGACGTTGGGCGTAGTTGGTCAAGTTGGTCCTTGATCCAATCGCGCGCTGAGACGTTATCGACGGAAGATATGTGTCGATTCCAATTGGAGAGGGTGCCAACGTCGAGATACCAACGTACAGGGTCCACCTGATTCATCATTTTTTTTGCTTTTAAGTATTGCGATTTGGTCCAAACGCGAGGTGTTGCGTCATGAATACCTGATCTAACGTAAACGGTGTTTGCTCTGAAGTTAGTGACTAAATACTTTGATGAATCGTGGTTTATGTCTCGTGACTTCATTGTCTCCGACATAACAAGCGAGATCCTGCCGCTTCGTGTGAGTGTTTTAACACTCTTTGGTAAATCAAAGCTGTGAGCTGCGATGACGACTTTGAGATTCTGTTCCTGGATATTTTCCCATCGGCCTGCGATCGCCAAGTTAGATGAGTTCAAGAGTTGGTCCATATCCTTTGACTGACCGCCGATAATGAGGTGATCGCCAAACTCACCCCACCAAGCCACGGCCGCGTATGATTTGAGTTTCTCCATCTGCGCGGTTGTCATGGTCGAAATATCGATGGACGCCGCATCAATCGCCATGGTTGACGTATTCGCGTCCAGTCGACTGCCACGCGAGCTTAAGGTCAGGGTCACAAGAACTATGAGGGCGGTGAGCGGTCGAGCAGGGGAGTGGTAAAGCCTCATAATATGTGACCTCCGACGGTACGCGTAGCTAGATTTTCGGGACATTTCAGACCCTTAGCCTACCAAAGCAAACTCAGGACTTTAAGCGGAATTCATGAGAGGGCTCTTCAACATTCAAAAAGGCTATTAAATCAGAGGATTATATTTGATATCAGGGGTGTTAATTCGCCTTGCTAAGGCCCATTTAAAGACGCAGAATGGGCCCCCAATCGCGAGGTCTCTAAGTTTTTAGGGAAAAGGTCGTCCATGAGTCTTTCGTTAAACCAATCAAAGCTCTTATTTGAGGAGGCTTGCGCTGTCATTCCAGGCGGTGTGAATTCACCAGTCCGGGCATTTCGGTCCGTTGATGGCCAGCCCGTCTTTATCAAGAAAGCAGCGGGCAGCCGATTGTGGGACGAGGACGGTAACGAATACATTGATTATATCGGTAGCTGGGGGCCAGCCATTTTAGGGCACGCTCACCCCGAGGTTGTGCGTGTCATTGCAGATGCGGCGGCTGATGGCATCTCTTTTGGTGCGCCAACGTCAAAGGAAACAATTCTTGCCAAAGTGGTTCAGTCAATCTTTCCCAGTATGGACATGATTCGTTTCGTGTCATCCGGCACTGAAGCTTGCATGTCTGCACTCAGGGTTGCCCGAGCGTTTACTGGTCGCAGTAAAATACTAAAATTCGAAGGCTGCTACCATGGGCATGGTGATATGTTACTGGTTAAGGCTGGAAGCGGTGCTGCGACCATGGGCGTACCAGATAGTGCTGGTGTCCCAGCTGCAACCGCTTCCGATACGCTGACCGTTGCCTACAATGATCTAGGCGCCGTCGCGGCGATATTTGAGCGTTACCCAGACGATATAGGCGCTTTGATCGTTGAGCCGATCGTGGGAAATAGCGGCTTTATTCGTCCCGAAGAGGGATTTTTGGAGGGGCTTCGCGCGCTTTGCGATAAGTTTGGAGCTCTCCTGATCTTTGATGAGGTGATGACGGGCTTTCGTGTGGCGCTGGGTGGTGTGCAGTCCATTTATAACATAAAGCCAGATTTGACATGCCTTGGAAAAGTTATCGGCGGCGGTATGCCGATTGCGGCCTATGGTGGTCGCAAGGATGTTATGTCTAAGGTCGCACCACTTGGACCCGTTTACCAAGCTGGAACACTCAGCGGTAATCCCGTAGCTGTAGCGAGTGGATTGAAAACCCTGGAGCTCATTAGTCAGAGGGATTTCTTTGTAAACCTCGGTAACGTGACAAGCACCCTGGCCAAGGGTCTTCAGCAACTTGCCAAAAGAAACAATATTGATCTCGTGGCGGATTCAGCGGGCGGAATGTTCGGCTTCTTCTTCTCAAAAAATCGTGTTCGCAACTTCCATGAGGCTAAAGCTTGCGATATCGTGAAATTCAAATAACGAAACATGTCCACACATGTATGAACTCGCAAGGTCATGTGTGATTGAGATGCTGCTCATCCACAACAACTTTAAGTGTAGGTTATACAAACATAGTTTTGTGCAGATCTTGTTGGGACATGGCTATCTTTGTCATGTGCAGTTCTTTGCGCATGTAGCTACACCCGTTCGCAGTCTACGCACGAGACACAAATTGGGCTGTTTCCTATCACAAGTTAGACAGTTATCGTGTTCTGGAAAC
>JBEIGW010000090.1:0-9974 GCA_040381655.1 Deltaproteobacteria bacterium | reverse complement strand
TCCGGTGTAGCTGCCATGGTGGAGTATGGCAGCCGTTTGGTTGACGACCAGCGTCAACTGTCCACGCAGTTCGGCACCCTAAAAGACCTGACCATCGAAGCCGATTTTATTGCCCGAGAAATTGGTAGCCGGGTTGTAAAGCGCCAACACGTTGAAGAGGCGCTTGAGCAGAAGTTTTATCGTGTGAACCTCATTGAAGAGCAGATGTTTGAGATGGTTCGACACGAGGAGGTGTTGCTGTCTTTAGACGGGACAGTCATCGGTCAGGTCAATGGCTTGGCAGTTTATGACCTGGGCGACTACAGTTTTGGCAAGGTTGGTCGCATTAGTTGTGCTGTCAGCTCCGCGGCTGATGGGATTATCAACATTGAGCGCAATGCCAAACTCTCCGGCCGAATTCATGACAAAGGAATAAGTATTCTGTCAGGATATTTGAGTGCTTTGCTTGCACGCGAACACCATTTGGGTCTCGCTGCTAGTATTTGTTTCGAGCAGAGTTACGGTTTAATCGATGGTGACAGCGCGTCGATCACCGAGGCCACGGCCATTTTAAGTGCCTTATCGAAGATCCCTGTTCGACAGAATATGGCCATGACAGGTAGCCTCAATCAGTTTGGCGAGGTGCAGCCGATTGGTGGAGTCAATGAGAAGGTTGAAGGTTTCTGGAGGACCGTTGAGATTTTGGGTCGAAAATCGTCCGAGTATACCGTTTTGATTCCGATTCAGAATGTCCCGAATCTCATGCTGCATCGCTCGGCGAGGGCTGCGGTAAATGATGGCAAGCTCAAGATCGTGCCAGTAAAAACGATGGCAGAGGTGTTCGAAATAAGCACTGGTGTGCCGCTCGGTGCGCTAGATCTTCATCAGGAGCGTTTTGCTCCGGGGTCGGCGCTGTGGATAATTCACGAGCGTGTGCAGGAACTTAGGGCGGCTCGAAGGAAAGACCGACGAGAAAAATAAACTCCCAAAGAGTTATCTAAATTTAATTGTTGATGACTAAGGGGCTTTCGGTAACAATACTGAAAACCTTGCATTCTAATTAGTTTTTTAAACTGCAGTGCTGTGGCAGATCACGGTCACCGGAGCTCAGGTATCAAGGAGGATACAATGCTTGTTAAGTTAAGAAGTGCCAGTAAAGTTATGGCAGCCCTCGTATTTGTTGGGGCCTCGTCGTCCCAGGCTGCAACCGTTGCCATCATCGATTCGGGCGTTGATTTTAAGCACGAAGCCTACGATGGCAACATGTGGACAAATCCAAACGGCAGTACGACCGTTGATGGTGTTACTTACAACACTGATACTCACGGCTGGAATTTCGCAGAAAATAATAATCAGATCATTGATTACAAGTACCTCGGGACCTTTTCTCAAGACTGTTACAAAATGTTTGAAATTCAGGGCAAGATTCTGACTGGTACCGCTACCGAAGAGGAAATCGCTTGGTATAAAGGAAAGCGCTCTGATCAGACATTTTTGAAGGAGCTTCAAAAATTCGGAAACTTCATTCATGGAACGCACGTAACAGGTATATCAACGGATCAGTCTACTGCGGCTAAGATCGTTGGAATGAAGCTAATACCTACCGAGGTTCCTGGAAGCGCATGGGTTAATCAATTCCGTGATGAAAAAGGCAATCCCATGGTGTCCCTCATGCTGCAGATGGTTGCTCAGAGGCAGGGTCAACTTCTTACAAATGTAGGTAAATACACCCATGCCGTAAAAGCGGAAGTAGCTAATGGCTCCTTTGGAACAAGCGTTCCTGCCGTGAAACCTGTCGTTGCGCAACTTGTGAAGCAAATCACCGGGGCTGATCCAACTGAGGCCGAGACCGAGGAGTACGCTAAAGAACTAGTGACAGCCATGATCGCAGAGTCCAAGAAGTTTGTCGGTGCCGCCACCAATACGTTGTTCGTTTTTGCAGCTGGAAACGACGGTTCTAATAATGATCAACTCCCAGTGTCTCCGGCAAACGTAGAAGCTGAAAACAAGATTGTAGTTGCTGCAACGCTTGGTACTGAAAAGCTGGCTACTTTTTCTAACCACGGCATTAAGGTCGACGTGGCGGCTCCTGGTGTGATTATCAAGTCAGCGATTCCGGGTAACCAGTATCTTGAATTGAGCGGCACATCGATGGCTGCACCTTTTGTGACGAATGTTGCGGCCCGATTGAAGGATTTAAATCCATCCCTCAGTCCAGCTGGTTTGAAGCGGTTGCTTTGCGAAACAGTTGATGTAAAGCCATGGCTTCAAGGTAAAGTAAGAACTAGTGGTATCGTCAATCCGCACCGGGCATACAAGGCAGCCGAGTTGTCAGCAAAAATTGGTCTAGATGCGGCTATTATGCAGTCCAAAGTTTCTGTTGCCGATGCCCCAGAGGTGTCGATGGACTTGTCCTCTGATATGGAGAAAGAGCTTCTCGTTCTCCCAATGCCAAGTACCTTCTGAGACAGACTGTAACAAAAAAGGGGGCAGCCCATAGTGGCGTGCCCCCTTTGTTTTTTTTGTGAAGATTAAACGAATGCGGAGTCGCCGCCGCCTTGAATGACGATTTTCCCTTCGGACTCAAGTTTGCGGGCTATATTAATCACTTCCAGTTGTGCAGCTTCCACGTCGGAAAGCTTAACGGCTCCTGTGGCCTCCATGTCCTCCTTAAGCATCTGCGCTGCTCGTTCGGACATGTTTTTGAACACCAATGTTTTGACTGCTTCACTGGCAGTTCTGAGCGCAATCTTCCATTTGTCGTTTTGGATGTTCTTGATGAGTTCTTGGATGCCGCGGTCATCAATTTTTACGAGGTCATCGAAGACAAACATGAGCTGTCTAATACGTTCCGCTAACTCTGGATCTCTTTGTTCAAAACTATCGAGAATATGTTCGGAGCTTGTTTTGTCCATAATATTGAGCATATTTGCAATTGGCTCAATGCCGCCGATCTTCTGTGAGGCGATGCTTCCCATTGCCTGAACCTCTTGGCGCAGCACGTCGTCAATTTCATCGATAATCTCTGGTTGAACAGCATCGAGGTTTGCTATCCGTAGTAAGATTTCGGTGTGCATACTTTCGGGCAGTAGTTTCAACGTATCTCCGCACTTTTTGTTGTCCAAGTGGGCCAAGATAAGCGCTATCGTTTGGGGGTGTTCATTACGGATGAAATTTGAAAGGGTCTTTGGATCGATCAACTCTAACGCATTAAGGTTTGCGTTTGATCCCAGAGCCAGTTGTTCAATTAGATTATCGGCTTCACCGCCCTTAAACGCTGATCCAATAACTTTTTTAGTGAATTCATTGCCGCCGTAAAAGAATTTCTTGTTTTGCTGCAATATGCCGTAGAACTCATTCATAACCTCGTCGACGACATCTTGGTCGAGCCGTCCGAGTCGACTCATTGCCGTACCGATTCGCTTGATTTCGAATTCGGTCATATTCTTAAAAATTTCAGCCGAAATATCTTCGCCAAAGGATAGCATCAAAATAGCCGCTTTTTGCGCGCCGTTATATTTGGTGTTACCCATACCAGGATCCTCCGTGAAAGTTTCACCCTATCACATCATATTCTAAGCCCTCGTCGCAGCGCCTGCCAGAGTGTCAGAAAGCTGACACTTTATCGGGTCGACGGCATTGAGGGCATGTGATTTCAATATGTTCCCTCGGCATAGGTGTTGCTTATATCTGCCCGTCAGGCGTGTCGCGCCTGCCCCTGAGGGGCTAGCTGTTGTTGAGTTTTGGTTGTGGACGGAGTTGGATGTGAGAGTATTTTGGGTCTCATTGGTATGTCTTGGAGGGCTGGCCGCTTTGGCGGTTCAAGCTCGGATGGGTGAGTTTGAAGCTCGGCGCCCCCTTAATCCAATTATCACTGCGGAAATGAATCGAGAGACAGAGATATTCACCCGAATGTCAAAGTCGGTGACTCGTGGAGATGAGTGTTTGCCTATTCGCGTTGCGGGGCGGGGTCAAATTGATTTGCAGTACTTAGGCTGTTCGGATTCGGCTTTCAAGAGAGATGGTCAGGGTTTTCGTATATCGGAAAATATATCTGTCCCGCAATCTATTGCGAGGCGAGTCCATTTTTGGAGGCGTGTGTACTCCCTATGGTCCAAAAATCAGAACGTACTCCATGTCGCTGAGTATCCAGAGATCGTTTTAGAAATTCACGACAGTTCACGATTAAAAGACGTCAGTGAAAAATCTCGAGAACGCATGATGCGTCCGACCATGCATGCACGAAGAAATCATTATCGACAGATGCTTCTCAAGTTTGCCAGTATGAGGCCAGCTGAATTAGCCACATTGACCCCTTCAGAGCGGAGAGTTTACAGTCTGTTTGAACACATAGAAGACAAGCGTAAGTTTAAAATTGCTGCCTCCAGTTTAAGGGTGCAGCGGGGTCAGCGGGAATATATAGCCAAAGGGCTCGAGGTAGCGCCCCGATACCTTGTTCATGCTGAGTCAGAGTTTAAAAGGCAAGGGTTGATGCCAGAGCTTGCCAGAATCGCCTTTATTGAGTCGTCATTTAACCTTCGAGCCTTAAGTAAAGTTGGGGCAAGCGGTGTTTACCAAGTCATGCCAGAGACGGGCAGGGACTATTTGATAGTCTCTCCGGATATCGATGAGCGTAATGATCCAATTAAAGCGAGTCGTGCGGCGGCAAAACTTTTGGCGCTGAATTATAAAATTCTTGGGGAATGGCCATTGGCTATTACAGCTTACAACCATGGCGTGGGGGGAATATCCCGGGCCATGAGAGAAAAAGGAACCAAAGACATCGTCGTGTTAATTAATAAACACCGAGGGAGTAACTTTGGATTTGCTTCGAAAAACTTCTACGCAGGCTTCCTTGGGCTCCTAGAGTCCCTAAACAATGCCGATAAGGTTTTCCCCCAAGTCGTCTCTGCTGAGCCACTTCGCTTCGAGCAGGTTCGAGTGGGTGGAATGACGGTGGCCCAGGTGAAGAAAAAGTACCGGTTATCTACAAGCACGATTATAGATTATAACCCCGACATCACATGGCGCTTTATCCGTGCGGGAGGAGAATTTCCTCGTCGCTACGTCTTGAAGATCCCATCCAGGGGTGGCGATGACCTCGCGGCCTTACTGAGTGTCAAGCGTTAGACAAGATTTTGGCTAAAACAAAAATAGTAGGTAAAAATTCTAATTAAGGCGGGTAATTGCCAATATCGGCAAGCTCTGCCTTTCGCATTTTTAAATTCATGCCTTAAAATAATAATAATCGGAACTTAGAAATCAAAGTTATCAAAGGCGTTAAGATTTGAGCGATCATAATCCATTTTATCGCGATGACTCAGGCTCGCGTAATAAACTCGGCAATGTTGTTTTGGCGGGAGTTAGTGCCAGTGGAAAATCCACAGTAGGGCGTCAACTTGCAAAACTTCTGGGTCTTGGCTTTGTCGATTTAGATGAATTGATTGAGAAATCTTCAGGGAAAGCCATCCGTGACATTTTTTCGCAGGAAGGTGAGGATGCGTTTCGGGAGCGAGAGAGATCTATGATGCTGTCTCTGCAGGGTATTCGCAGTCATGTGGTGTCGGTTGGTGGAGGCACCCTAATGTCAGACGAGTCAGTTCGTAATGCTCGTACCATCGGGCCCATAGTTTGGGTTCAGTCGTCGCCTTCAGAGATTGCGAGACGTCTTTTCAAACGCATATCCGAAATCGAAAAAAGACCACTATTCAATGATCTATTGACCGAAGAAAGCCACGAGGTTCGTAGAGATATGATTCAGTCTCGGATTCAAAAAATGATCGACGAACGTCGCCAATGGTTTGAATCAGCAGATGTCGTGATGGATGGTTCGTTTGTCACTCCGGAGATGGCTGCGCATCACCTTAAAGATATTTTGATAATTGAGGGTTTGATCGAGAGATCGCAACGAAGGTTTTCTAGCTGGCGTCCCCCAGGGAAGGTTTAGGCGTGTTAACAACTGACGTGCTTTCTGATTATTTTGACAAAGTTCGCGCATGGCCTTGGCGGTCAGCGATTCTTGGTCTAATCGTTAGTTTCATTTTTGCATCCGTAGCCAGTGCTATTCTTGGGTGGTTTTTTATTGGGCAAACAGGAAAGTTCCAAGATCCACCAGTATTGGCGAGCGAGACCATATTGATTCAGCCATCAGAAACGGCAGCCAAGCTTGCTGTAACTAAGATTATCGAGCGAAACATATTTAATTCTGAAGGCCTGACGGGTGATACAGATCCAAATGCAACAGGCCCTCAGATGGCCAAGACTCAGCTCCCAATTAGAGTTATCGGTATTATTTACGGAGGTAATCCATTTAATGGAATTGCTATGGTGGAGAACACGCAAAACCGTAGCATAAATTCGTTTTTAGTCGGTGATCAGATGAGTCCCGAAGCTAAATTACTCGAGATTCAGAGGGACATAATCATCATAGATAACATGGGGCGCAAGGAGTTTGCGCAGATCGAGGAAGTTGAGCTGCGTCGATCTACCAGAAAAGGTGGTGGAAAAAAAGTGGCGTCAGCTGGAGATACGGCTGCGACAGGTGGTTATGTTACCGATGTCCCGCCAGAGAATTTCAAAGAGGAAGGCTTTGAGCGCAAGGGGTCAAATATTGAAATGACAGGTGAATACAAGTCGCGATTGCTATCTACCGAATTTGCAAACGTCTTACAAGACGCCAAAGCTAGTCCGAATATGATCGACGGTGTATTGCGAGGGTGGAGGATGGACCGAATTAAAAAAAATAGCTTTTGGGATAAATCTGGCATCCAAAACGGAGATATCATTGAGGAGATAAACGGTGTTGTTTTGACCGACGCGGGCCAGTCCATAAAAACACTCCAATCATTTCGAAATGAATCAGAGGTTGATATTAGGTTAAATCGGAACGGTCAGAAAATCACGCTTAATTTGAAGGTGCGCTAGGAGATGACGGACAGTCCCACAGCGTTAGAGGTCAAAGTTGCTGCGGTTTTTCCGCGGCTCAAGAAAGCTTTTCGCAGCCTCGCTGGGGTTGGTGTTGAGCAGCTTGAGCGCAGTTTGTTTGTTATCTTGGTTCCGCTTGCGACGGCCTACTTGCTTGCAACATTAGTGAGTGGTTTGCTCGCTCAGAAAATGGTGAAAAGTACCATAGCCGCGAGATCCATAGCTGCGCTCCGACTTGGGGCGTCGGAGGCGTTAGCTCCTGAACGTCCAATTATGGCGAATGTGCGCGATCTTCAGAAAATCATAAAAGAGCGAAACATATTCAATAGTGATGGAAAATTTCCCGAGGAAAAGCTTGGCGGTGACGGGGAACGCGCGCTTGTCCGTTTTGATATTAATTCGCCCTGTGTTGATACAACGTTGCCGATTGAACTTCTTGGAACGATATTTATTGGAGATCGTTTTAAATCTCTCGCCACGGTGAGGGACAAAAGCTACTCCGAAGCTGATATCTATAGAGTGGGTGATGCGATTTATGGCAACGAGCAGGCCGTTGTCGCCGCTGTGGAACGCCAGAAAATAATTATCAATAACAGCGGTGTCAAAGAGTGTATTAATCTGGATAAAGATTCGCAGACGGCCGCAACTGATGGACTTAGCGGGCCTGCCTCCGGGGATTTTAGTTCTTTACCAAATAGTGCCGGAGCTGGCGGCTCAGAAATAGTATTAGATGCATCCTATGTGGAAGGTGAATTGGGTCCTGGATTTGGTAAAATCGTAGACGCGGCCCGACTTGTACCTAATCCCACACAAAGTGGTGGGATCAGCGGCTTTAAAATTTTTGCGATTAAGGGTGGAACGTTGTTCGCTCGTATCGGCCTTCAAAACGGTGATGTTATTACACAGGTCAACGAGGTTAGTATGAAGCAGGCTGAGCAGGGGTTTGCTCTCTACCAAGCCTTTCAGGATGAAAAAGATGTTCGCATTCAACTTTTGCGCGGCGGGGAAACGCCCCAGTCGATAACTGTTCGGATCAAATAAAGGTTTTTTTTGTATTAAGTGATAGAATTAGGTTTATAAGAAGTGGCAGGGGAAAGGTGGAGCTTATGGCATACAAAAATAAAAGACAGCTCATCCGCTTGAGCATGATAACTATGCTCTTGGCGTCTGGCAGTCGGGCATTAATGGCTCAGGAGCCTTCTGGTCAGCCAGCAGTCCCGCCGCCTCCTCCGCCTGAGCAGCAGGTCGTGCCTCCTCCCCCCCCACCAGTGACATCTGACACGTCAGGGCTTCCGACGTCGTCACCAGAGGCTTCAACGGAAGCCTCGCCCCCGGCAAAGCCACGCGCGGGTAAAAAATCCACGAATCGGAAAAGCACCGTGACAAAGCCGCCGACTGCTACCAAAGTTGCACCAGACACGGCGCAAGTTGTGATTGAGGAAAAGAAAGGTGCAGATTCAATTCCAGCAGGACAAGAGTTAGTCAACATGGATTTTCCCGAGAAAACGGAAATCCGTGACATTGTTCGCGCTGTAGCGCTCTGGACTGGGAAAAACGTCATTCTCGACAACAACGTAAGCGGTAAGATTCAAATCATTTCGCCAAGGCGAGTCACGAAAGAGGAAGCATACCAGGCGTTTTTGTCGGCATTGAATGTGCTTCGTCTGACAACGGTTGAAACCGGGAAAATACTTAAAATTGTACCAATTAGCACCGCTGTTAAAGGTAATCTGAGAACGTTCCTTGGATCTAAATGGACGCCATTAACAGATGAAATAATCACTCAGATCATTCCATTGAAGTACGTCGATGCTCAAAGCATAAAAACAACTCTGAGCGGAATCGTTACTGCAAATAGCATGGTGGCTTATCCGAAGACTAACACTCTAATTATTAGTGATAGTGGTTATAAAGTCAGACGGATTTTGGACATTCTTGAGCTTATTGATGTTCAGGGTCAACAGCCCCAAGTGCAATTTGTTCCCATTCGTTATGCGGACGCGAAGACTATTAATGACCGTGTTAGTGAGATCTTGAAAGCTAACAGCGCGGGCGGCGGGAGTTACGGTTCATTTAAACTAATGGTGGATGAACGCACTAATTCAGTGATTGTATTTGGGCCCCCTAGGACGATCGCGGATGTTCAAGGCTTGATCAAAAAGTTTGATATTGAGCTAGATGATCCAAGTCGTCAGTCATCAATCCACGTTCGACCGCTTGACTATGCGGATGCAAAAAAAGTTGCAAGCACTCTTTCAGCACTCGCTCAAGGCGGTAAGAAGCGATCACCGTCATTCGCTCCTCCCGTCAATATTCCTGGTCAGGCGCCGGGGGCTTCCGGTGGCAATGCTGCCCCTGTTACAGCGGCAGAGTTGGATGATAATGTTAAAATCACAGCTGATGAGTCTTCAAACTCGCTGTTGATTACTGGAAGTAGATCGTCTTATCAGGCAGTTAATAGTATTTTGAGAAAGCTCGATATTCGCCGTAGTCAGGTATTCGTTGAGGCGGATATTCTCGATCTTTCGATTAATAATGGTTTTCAATTTGGAACCTCAATATTTGGCGGCGCTAAGTCGGGTCAAAATCCGGTTATTACATCGTGGCAGGGTCAAAAATTTGCGCCTCTTCTCGTAACGCAAGCCGCTGGAACCAGCACGCAAAGTAACCCCGCAGCTCTTAAAGAGGCGGCTTCAACATTCGCAAATGACATGACCATTGGTATTTTATCGGGAAAAACGGTGACCGTTCCGGGGTTAGGTAGCTTCTCGCCCGGTGCTCTAATTAAGATGATTAAAAGCGACGCCAACACTCGAGTGTTATCAAGCCCTCACATTATGACTGCCGATAACGAAGAGGCCAAAATCAAAGTAGGTGAAAAGATCTTTTTTAAGGTTACGGACACAAACGCCACGAGCGGAACCAGTTCGACCAAGTTTGAAAAAGAAGACGCCGACTACGTTCTAGCCATAAAGCCGAACATCTCCAACTCCAATTATGTAACTATGAAAGTAGATATTGAGGCTAGTACAGCGAGCATCGATCCGAATAGCGGGAGTCCCAATAAGAAG
>JBEIGW010000089.1:0-9979 GCA_040381655.1 Deltaproteobacteria bacterium | reverse complement strand
TGCGCTGATGTCGATTGGTTGCGGTATGCAGTTTTCTTTAAGCGATCGTCCGTCTCTAGCAGAGCTTCTTGTGGCCGCAGGTCTGATCATGGAGGTCAAAACTGCTTCTCGCCGTAAAAAGCAAGGGTATACATTAACGGATTTGGGGGCTAGGGTCTCGGCATTGAAAGTGGCGCTTACGGTTCCTGATGAGCTACCTGCCGATGACTTTCTCAAGCTGAATAATCAGTGGCAAATTGTGGTCATCAAGCGTACGAAATCTCTAACGTTCGATTATATGGTTCGGCTGTTATCGGAGTATGTTAATAAGTTGTCCCCCGAAGTTTCCGAAGCGATAGCAATCAGAATGATAGAGTTGAATCCAGATGGATTTAACGGAACAGTTGTCCGAAAAATTTTGAATTCATGTAATATGACATGGCACAAAGCATCGATTATTCGGGCCCTTAAGAGTGGTAAGCCATCAGTTGAGTTGGTGAATGCGATCGCAGTAGAGCTCACAAATTCTGCTGCGCCTGGGGTGAGGCTGGCTGCCGGTGCGCTTCTTGATTCATGGACCGGGAATTAACATCTTGACCCAAGCAAACCCAAAAATAAATTTAAGTAGTGAGGATATCCGTAGGCAATTAATAGATTCCGGTTTGGATCCTGACATCATTGAGCAGCATCAACGGAATATAAAAAGACATATTTTGCAGGGCTCTGAGCGTTTTTTTTCGATTTTAGACACATGTCGTTTGAATAATGGTGGTTTGTGGCCACTGCCGCCCCGGGGACGCCTTCAACAGCTCGGAGGAGACGCCATGGGTAACGATGTCATTGCTTTCGTTCCTGCTGCGGGGGCATCGAGTCGCTACTTAGCGCCACTTTTTGAGTTAATGAAATCCCTCTCCAATAAATCTCGTGCTGAATTTATTAGGAGTGTAGGCGGTCTGGCGGCATCAGGTCTTAGTCGATGTCCCCTGCCTGCTTCGCTCAAGTCTCTTATGAATCAGGTCGATAAAATAAGTGATGGCGTTTTTGCTGCCAAGGCAGTGGACGTCTTGGCCGATCTTGAGCTCACGAAGGCTCTTTATCCTGCCGTTGACACGGGAGAAACGTTTCTCGAGATAAAACGTCTCGAGCATCAAGCGATCAACTGCCTGGGCGGCGAAGTGTTTGTTTGCCCGCCTGGACGTAGGGACAAATTTTTAGAGGTGTCCGAACTTGTGAAGTCCTCTTTGCCCGTACGATGCTACGAGCAGGGCCCAGCCTTGTCGACGGTTCGTTTTGACAGTCAGGGTGATTTTATTGTTGATGAAGATAACAAGCTTAGTTTAGTTCCCGGCGGACATGGTACGCTCTTGCGTTTATTTCGGGATGTTGCGCGAGATTTTCCTCAAGCGCGATCGGTTTTTATTCGAAATATCGACAACGTAGCTGGCACGTCACGATTAGTTAGTGATGCAACAGATAGGTTTTTGACTGCTTTTAAAATGACGTTTTTTGATATTCAGCAGATTCGCCTGTGCTTGAAAAAAAATAATTTGGATTTAGCGGATCGGCATGCGCAAAATATTTGTAAAATTTGGGAATTAGATCATTCAGATCAGGTCTCCGCCGTTAATTTGGTGCTCGAAAAAATGTTTTATACCCACGTTAAAGGTAATAATAACCTGACAGAGCTCTTAGAGAGACCGTTTGTTTTGATGGGGCAAGTTCCGAATACGGGTCATGATGTCGGGGGATCTTGTGTTATCGCAGACGTAGATGGAGTTCGGCAAAAGCTTTGCCTCGAATTGCCTCACGCTTCACTCCAAGACCGGGCGAAGTTTTTAAATGATTCGCATTTGGCCACTCATTTTAATCCGGTATTTGTCGCATCCGAGATTCTATCTGAGGAGTCTTATGCTCGTCTGAAGCATAATCCTTTTTGGTTGGTGACTAAGAAAAGCTGGAAGAATCGTGACGTTTACTATCAAGAATCAATTCTGTACGAGCTTTTAGGCAGCAGTCAGTTTGTGAATGTTTTGTTTGTAGATGTGCCTCGCAGCATCTTTAATCCCCATAAAACCTTAATTGACGCCCAGTCAAAGTCGATCAGGGACTGGGTTTTGTAATACACCTTGGGCTGTAAGCGCCTAGGCAAAAATGTATCTATTGTCGAAAAATCGCGCAGAAAAGTCAAAAATTTCAGATAATCAATGTATTTAGCCAGGTCGTCGATCTAGTCACGGGCAAGGAACATTCTGCCCGTTGTTTCACCACTGTTTGGGTGTCACCATTTGAATATGGGCTAAGACATTTGGTCAGCGGTAAAATGCAACGGACTGGCTATTTTAGGAGGAGTGCATCATGCCCCCACAGGTAACCAAGCAGGAATTTGAATTTGCCCTTCGAGAGATGGGACATGACCCTGATGACTACCGTGGAAAGCAGTTAAGCCTTGATGGTATGTGCGAGGTTTATGGTCTTGAAGAAGACATTATTCTTGATGCGATTAAGTTTAAACACATTGATGCCCACTATGACTTTCGTAAAGACACTATATGGGTGGATGCATTAGATGCGGCGCATTTTTATTATTGTGTTCGGTCTGAAGCGCATCTGTATGCGTCTTGATCCCTAGTTTGTTAGTATAAAAATCTCGCGATTGCCCTGTCGTCCGACAACTTTGGCGTCAATACTAATGACGTCTTTATATCCTTCATTTAAAAGGGCAAGCCGTACCATCTCCGCAGCTTGATGCCGATCGTCGTCATTAGAAACGATCCCACCGTCAGGGATTTTGTCGCGCGGTAATTCAAACTGAGGTTTAACAAGTAATAGTAATCTCGCTTTAGGCGCACACTTTCGGATCGATGGTATGAGTTTAGCGAGGGATGTGAAGCTAACATCGGCAACCACCCAGTCAATGTCAGGAAGTCCAAATGGACTAAAGTCCTTAAAATCAGTTCTTTCAATTGACATAACCCGTGGATCTTGGCGAAGCCGCCAATCAAGTTGGGCGGTGCCAACATCCAACGCGATCGATTTTGAGGCTCCCATTTGCAGCACGCAGTCCGTAAATCCACCGGTACTGGCACCGATGTCCAAAACAACCTTTCCGTTAAATTCTTTTTCTAGGCCTAAGTCAGTGATTGCGGCTAAAAGCTTTTCGCCTCCTCGGCTGACAAATCGACTTTGGCCTTTTATCCTGACTTCTGCTTGATTGCTTATCATGAAGCCAGGCTTATCCTGTCGCTGGTCATCCACGATGACGTTGCCGCTCATGATCAATGCTTTAGCGGAAGCCAACGACTCAGCGTGTCCCAACTTCACCAGGGCCTCGTCAAGTCGAGAAAGTCGTTTCATTGTTGTGCCAGACCTGATGGGTTACAGATAATACGCCATTTTGTTGGTCGTATCGCTGGTTCTTGCAACCCACGACTCGATCCGTTGTCGACCGTCGGCCTTAAAATCCATGAAACGAATTCCTAATCCGGCCTCGTCGTCTGTATTTTTACGTTTATCTGCTGATACGCGTCGAACGACTTCACCGCGGACCCGTACGGGTTTATTACTAGCGCCAAGAGATATTTCCAGGTCGACACTTTCACCAGCCGGGATAGAAAGATCCGTTGTGGCTAAGAGTCCAGTAAGGCTTAAATCAGCTACGGCGCATGAAAAGCTTGAACCTTGCCAAATAAATGTTACCGACACAGAACCGCGAACTCTCTGATTACTGCGGGTTTGCTGATCAAGAATGCTTTTTAACTTTTCAATAAAGTAGTCGCGGGGGAGGGGCTGCTCCACAAAGAGATCTGCACCAGATTTAGTTGCCGACGCTCGAACTTTTGCAGAGGACTGAACGCTAGTCAAAACAATTGGAATAGACGACCATTCTTTGACTCGCTTGATTCTCGCTGTTGCATCTAGGGAGTTGACGGTCGAGTGATCCATATTCATAACGATGATATCAATCGACTCGTTTTTGAGAATACGGATAGCGTCCTCATAGGTAGTGGCTGATCTTACTAAAACACCCATCCGTTTGTAGCCAGCTCGGTCTAGGTCGCTAATAAGTGTTTTTTCATCTAGTGAAAGCATAACTATCTGAGACATAAATCCACTCCTATATCCTTGAGGGACACCCCCCATCTATGCGGCTTCTCGGCAGATGGTCGCAGTGATTTAGGGGAGTTTCAAAAATATTTTTTATATTCAGTTATTTCAGGAGCTTAACGTTGCAGCTCATGGGAGATCTTACCGAGGCAGGAACTGCACAAGCACCCTCTCCAGCGAGCGGCCAGGGCGTCCAGCTGAACTCTTGTAAGCTCGATCTTAGAGCAGAAGCACTTTGTGATATCCCCTTGCTGGCAGTCAAAGGATGTCTTGCACGCAGGGCAGGTTTTTTTAATACCCAGATCAGCGTGGGTGGGCGGATTGCTCATTGCGACGCTCCAGGACAACAAAGCTTTCGATGTGGAAAGTGTTAGGAAAAAAATCAAGGGCCACAAAGCGTGTGATTCGGTAGTTAGCTTTACAGAGTGCGTTTAAATCTCGTGACAATGTTGTGGGATCACAAGAGATATAGATAATATGCTTCGGCTTTATTTTTTGAAGGGGTATAAGTGACTTAAACATACCTTCCCTTGGAGGGTCTGCTATGACCATATCGTAGAGGACACCTTGCTTTGCAGCACGCCAAAGGAATTTTTCTGTATCGCCGGAGTAAAAGTTTATATTTTTTAGTCCCAATATCTGGACATTATGCTTAGCCACCTCAATAGCCCTTTTTGAGAATTCGACCCCGTCAATCATTCTCTCGTCACCAGCGAGAGCTAACGAAAGATTTCCTGATCCACAAAAAAGATCAAGAATGCGTAGGGGGCGGCAGGTCTCCACAACGTCCGAGACCATACTACGTACCGTATGATTGTGATCGATATTGATTTGCTGAAAAATCCCGGCTGACGTGTGAAATGTCCGGTTTAATTGTTGGTCAAATAAGACCATTGGCGCTTTGTGAATATCTTTCGAGTTACCACACCAGTATACGGACGGCATTTTAGTGATGCCAGAAATCAGAGAGTCCATGCTGACATTTGGATCATCACCATCATAAACCGTTACCAGAAGATGCCGATCATGGTCTTTTTGAGTTGGTATATCCTGTACTTCAAAGCGAAACTTCAACTCCTGCTGTAAATTTAAAGAGATAACTTCATCTTTAAATGATCTAGAGCATAATTCGGCAATAAATCGATTAATTCGGTCCACGGCTATGGCGCAGTTGCTCACAGCAACAAAGTCTCTGGATGCACGGCGGAAGTAGCCGACAGACAGTTGACCGGAAACGCTAAGTCTTGCTCTCAAGAATATTCGATTTCTATAGGCGTTTTGTTTTGGTGAGGGCAAAATTTCGACATCTATATCATTCCCAAGTTTGCCGATTCGACTCAAGGAATTTGTTATGAACCCTTTCTTCCATTCAAGTTGCATCGCATATGGTATTCCTTGCCACTGACATCCGCCGCAAACGTCCGAGACGGGGCATGGTGACGGTCCTCGGTGATGGGATGATTGAATAAGTTTAGAGACTTTACCTTCGTTATATCGCTCACCAGTCGAAATAACTTCAACGAGCGCCACATCACCCTCGACGGCTCCCTCAACAAAGTAGACTTTGCCGTCGAAGCGTGCGACCCCTTTGCCACCGAATGCAGTGGATTCAATTTTTAGCTCAATTAATTCAGGTGATGTCGGGATGTTTTCAGTCTGCTTTTGCATGTTTTTTCTTGGAGCGGCCTTCCTGTTGCTTCTTGCTTTTAGCAACCAGCTCGACAGTGATGCGAAGACGTTTATTTTCGGTCATTTGCTCTAGGGGTTTAGCAAGAACAGCTGCTAACGCTAGGCCGATCTCGCGACCTAAAATCTGAATGACTTCATCCTTACTTCGACCAGCTTTTGATAGAAGGCCGAGGACTATATCCTTAGCCGATGAGTCATCTTCTGATTGTGACGTGCCGGTGATGCCTGAAATAAGGTTCTTGATAATTCGGTCACGACGTGTTTTGGTTTCGTTCAAGAGATCAACCCTCCAATAATTTCACGATTCTCTGGATGTCTACATCAACAGCATTCATAGCGAGCTTTGATGGGTTAATTTTAGAAAGACGATTTGAAATGTCAGAGGCAAGCCTTTCGATTGAGCTTGATGAGTGTTTAGACGAAGCTGAGCGGATTTTGGCTGCGCACTGATCCATGTCGGACGCTTCAAACCCAGTCGACGATGCTGTAATCACCTTTGCGATTGCAAGGATCTGTTCCTCACGCTCAACAGCTTGAAGATTAGCCTCGGAGGGTTCACTGTAAGAAATGATCTTTATAGTCATAAAATTTGCATTCCCACCCCTATCATTTTCGCACGTTTATCTGTTCCTGAATAGCCTAAGGGTGGACGCCATTGTGAGGTTAAATCACTAAAATTCGGGATGTTTTGGTCCTGATTTGGTGTTCTTTTAAAAAAGGTGGTGGCACTAGCTTTTTATGCCATGAATCTTATTCCGATAAGTGTTCGACATGAAAAGAACATTTTTATCACATCAGCGAGTGTTAATACGAAGCTCCACGCGTTGGCGATGGGGTCTGTTAGTACTCTCATGTCTAGTTGTCGGAAGCGTTGCATTTGGTAGAAGTAGTGCGCCGATTTATGAAGATCCTTTCGATGTCGCTGGCGGTGGAGCAAGTTTGACGAGGGCTAGTCAGGCGGGGCTACTCTTCAGCAATCCGGCATTAATCCCCTACGGGACTGGAATACATCGCTGGCTTGGAAATGAGACAAGTCTCATCGTCGGAAAAGATAGTGTCGATTTTGCAAAAAGCTTGTCATCAAGTAGCGGTCAAGATACGTCGGCGTCCAGCGGTGAGTTTATTAATACTGTACTGGAAACTCCCATACATGCGGGTGTCCTCAATTGTTTTTCCTATATCAATCGCTTCTTTGGTTTTGGCGTGTTCAATAGAGGCGAGTTTGATATCGCGGCAAAAAAGTATGGTGATACGGGGTTGCCGGCCCTAAAGTTTCGGGCAGAAAGTTATCAGGGACTGGGAGTCAGTGTGGCGTCGCTTGTCTTTGGAAAAATGCTTTCTGCAGGTGTAACCGGTAAGTTTATCTACGCTGGCGAGCCAGATCTCACAATTGAACTAACTGATCAGGAGGCTATTGCCAATCTACAGTCGGCATCGGGTCTTAAATCGTTGACAGCTATGAACGCGGGATATGGCGTCGATGCTGGTTTGGTTTTTTTCAGACAGGGCTCCAGAGCTGATTACAGAGTAGCTGTAAAAATCGATGATTTCGGCGGAACAAAGTTGTCTGGAACTGGTGATCTTAAGGAGCTTAAGCAAATGTACCATGTGGGACTTGGATATACGTTGCACAATTCTCTAGATTCTCTGCATCTCAGTGCGGATTATAGAGATGTGCAGTCAGTTTCTGGTGATGGTCTCTTTAAGCGAGTCAGGATGGGGGCTAAGCTGTTATTAAGGCAGCACCTTGGTGTGAGTGCTGGATACTATGACGGGTGGCCGTCTTACGGCGTGGAACTGGACGCGTGGCTTGTGCGTCTGACCGCCGCTTATTACACCCGTGAAATGGGATCCAAGCCAGGTTTGGAGCCGCGCTCGGTTTATCTTGCCGGTTTTGCGATGGGGTTTTAGACGATGAATGTGACGTTCTACATCATCATAACGTTGGTATCTTTTATGCCAGTATTATCATCGTGTGGTACAGCAAATTTTTTTGATTGCAACGTTGGTTACGCGGGCTCTAATTGTGCAAGACTAAACAAGGATGAGCAAGCGCGCGTCGCTCTTGATAACGGTGATGTGGCGGCTGCTGTGGAACTTCTTGCAGAGCTAGTCGCTGAGGAGCCTGATGTCTATGAACGATACCCGTTATTAGCTGCCGCTTACGCAAGTAAGTCAGGTTTGGATATATTTAATATTGTCACTGCAAATTTTGGTGGAGATAGCTCTATTTTGCAGGTGATGGAAACATTTGTTCCTACACCCACGGCGTTAGGAAGTGCCTATGAGTCCAGCCTTCGCGACATGAATTCCGGTGTACAAACTCTTACCGCTATACCACCAAGCCTTAGAGCAACGACTTCAAGCGATAAATATGCCACAAGCGCCGTTTTACAGCTCACGTTATACCAAGCAGCCTATGGAGTGATGCTTCTCAATAAATTCACATATAGCGCTAGCGGATATGATCCATCCTTGCTGGCAACCATGACGGCAGAAGACGCCGTGCTGATTTTGAGAGCTTTTTTAGGGGCCGCGGAGGCCGCAGGTGGCGGTGCTGCCACCTCTGTCGCAAGCGCTCTTTCGGCAATCCAGTCGCAACCAGGTTCCACTGATCAAGAGAAGATCGCGGCATGGTCACAGTCTGCAAGATAATTGAGTTATAGACCTGAGCACATCTTGGCGATCTTGAGTTCGTCAATGATCGCGCCTAATAATTTTGAGGGCCGATCTGCGCCCTCAATGGCAGCGCGCATGAGTGGTAAACCGATTCCTGCCATGTTTGCCCCGACATGCAGTGCTTTAAGCGCCGTGAGTCCATCGCGAATACCGCCAGTCGCTATAATTGATGATTTTGGGAGTGCTAGGCGTAAATCGCGCACAGCTTTTGCAGTTGGTATGCCCCAGTTACGAAACACGTCGCCGCGGCGCCTTATGATGGGATCAATAGACCTAAGACCCTCGATTAAAGCCCAAGACGTTCCGCCCGATCCTCCGACATCAAAGCACGATACTCCGACCTCTGCTAGGCGTTTAGCAGTGGGTACATCAAGTCCCACACCAACTTCCTTGACTATAACGGGACGATTGAGTTTTGTAGTCACATGACCGATTTTGTCTATGATGCCTCTAAAGTCTCGGTCACCTTCAATTTGAATGAGCTCCTGTAGAACATTGACATGGATAGCGAGTGCATCGGCGGAGATCATATCCACGGCTCGCTGGCAAAAATCCAGGTAGTCTTTAGAGCGAAGTTGTCCAATCCCAATATTTCCGATTAAGAAAAGCTTGGGATATGTTCGTTTGACTCTAAAAATGTCGGCATGAGCTTCGTTCTCAAGTGCCATGCGCTGTGATCCAACACCCATGGGGATATTGTGAGCTGTAGCAGCCTCGGCAAGACGCTCGTTGATAATGGTCCCCTGTGCGACACCGCCCGTCATTCCGGTTATAAGGATAGGAGCACTGAATGTGCGCCCTAGAAATGATACTGATGTGTCGATATCGGCCCAAGCGGTCTCGGGTAGTGCTAATACGGGAAGCTCAACGTCTTCAAAGCCATTTCTACGACTTGAGTGTTCAACATCATGATTGGCACAAATATCAAGGTGCTGCGATTTCCGGAGCCCGTGTAGAAAATCACGGATTTCGGGTTGTGAATCTCTGTCGAATGACAATAGCCCATCCATAGAGCTTTCAATTTTGAAGACTACCGATGGATTGCTCTCACTGCCAATCAAAATCGATTGAATGTCAGTTGGTTTTAAGGACAGATCTTTCTTATGCCACTCCACCTGAGCCGAGACTTCAGAAATAGCGATAAGCTCTCCGTGATAGGATTGTCCATCATGAGTAAATGCAGTCAGCGGAAGATGTGGTGATACTTGAATCATGACGATTAGGATTCACCGGTTAGTTCTTTGGTGATACGACCGGGCTTTTTAGATTTTCTGTAAATGACCAGTTGATGGCCGATCGTTTGGACGACCTCAGCTTTAATGGTCGACATAAGGGAGTTGACGACTTCGTGGAAGTCGTCTTGATTTGCCGAGGGTAGTTTTATCTTAATGAGCTCGTGGTCTTCGAGGGCCTTGTCAGTTGCTTTTAAAACCGCTTCGGTAAGGCCTTCTTTGCCAAGCATAACGACAGGGCTCAGATGATGTGCCTTTCCTCGCAAGAAAGAGCGTTGTTTGGGGGATAGTGACAT
>JBEIGW010000088.1:0-10015 GCA_040381655.1 Deltaproteobacteria bacterium | reverse complement strand
GCTCATCCGCAGAT
The DNA here is from genome assembly GCA_040381655.1 of Deltaproteobacteria bacterium. Taxonomy (GTDB): domain Bacteria; phylum Bdellovibrionota_B; class Oligoflexia; order Oligoflexales; family RGVZ01; genus CAMDKS01. Next base: position 10,001 of record JBEIGW010000088.1, on the reverse strand, counting down.
TTTGCAGCGGTCGCGACAAATCCAGATATGAAAAGCAACATGGTTAAAATGACTTTTTTCATATGACGTCTCTCTAAAGGGAAGTGTACGTTAGGCGCCTCTAAACAAATAAGGCCGGGCAACGCTGCCCAGCCTTCTTATATTGATTAAATTTTAAACAATCCAGTTGAACCTAAAAATACCAATCATTTCAGCGGCAAGGACTATTAGACCCGCTCTGACGTCGTCGAGGTGTTTTTGGTTTCAGTTATCTCTGGTTTTTGCTGATCGGTGCCATTAATGGCCTTCTTGAATTCCCGGATCGCCTCACCCATGCCTCTCGCAAGGTCCGGTAAACGGCGCGGTCCGAACAATAGAACGACGACGAATAATACAATCAACCAGTGAACGATAGACATGCTTCCCATGACGTAAAACTCCCTCTTGTTGTTCCCCTAGTGGTATCACATAGCCTAAAAGCTAGGCAATGAGACTTTTTAAAAAAACCTTGGTCAATCCGGCCAGTTGTGAAGAATTCCACGCATTTCGCGATTAATTTCAGCCATGTATCGTTTGACCTCTGGATCTTTCGGGTCAACTTTTGCTGGGAAATAAGTCTGAACATCTTGGTTTAGCCTCAACATTTTCGTTTGCCAGATGTTTTCGGACTGCAGCGAAAGATCAACGCAGTGGTAGTCTTGGAGAATCTTGCGATCAATAAAATCTTGGATACTCGTTACCGCATGATCACGGAAAATTCGGCGCCCTGCCGAATCCCGGGTGAACCCACGTACCACATAGTCGATCACAACAACATCGTTGTCGAAATTTTCCATCATGTAGTTCAGGGCTCTTAGAGGGGTGATCTCACCACAAGTTGCAATATCGATATCGATTCTGAACGTACAAATACTTCCGCCGCTGTGGAAGTCAGGGTATGTATGAGCACAAATATGACTTTTATCGAGGTGCATGGCTTTGAACGTCGCGACATCGGGACTTGCGCCCCCGCCTGCCACATCACTCATAAGAACCATGGAGCTTGCTCCCCAAGGCTCGTAATTCTGGTCACTCACTGCCAAAACCTTGGCTTCAATGATGTCGCAAATACCCCTTAAGATTTTGGTCACTCGTTCCGCGTTATAGCGTTCCGCAATATACTTCACATAGGATAGGCGTTCGGACTCATCTCTAGCTACGCAGAAATCATAAAGATTAAAACTCAGGGCTTTGGTCAGATTGTTAAATCCAACCAACTTGAAATCACCGAATGGCTCAACTCGCTTCACGTGAATCCTTCTTCCGACTTGCAGAGCCTTTAAAAACTCTACTTGTTCGCCCAATAGAGAACGTACCCATTTGGGGGTTGGTGGGTTTAGCATGGGCCAAGACTAAAGTCACCAATTTTATTAAAAAATTTGAGATCTCGGCAGCTTAAATAAGCCCTAAAAATCCACGGCCATACAAGCCCGAGTGGAATTAAGGGGCACCAGTCCTTTGCAAGAATTAGAAAATTACCGCAAAATCAGGCCAGTTCCTGCTCTACCAAAAGTCGGCGCCCACCCCTCTCAAGATCCAGCATCCCATTCTCCGACAAATTTCTTGACGTCTTGCCAGGAACCCTGGCTTCAGACGAGGCAAAAAACTTAGAGGAGGACATTATGAAGGGTTTAAAATTTGTCGGGGGGCGCTTAAGCCCTCCACGGATTGTTGCGCTCGCTTTGCTACTAACTAGCTGCGGCGAAATCATGACTGATTCACGCACGCCTAAGTCAAAAGAGTCAGCAGATCTGCAAAAAAGTAAGACATTTATCGATAGTGAGGACATTGTGACGATCATGAAGGCTCCCGATCAGGTGTCCAATCAAACATTCTCCAAAAGTGAGCAAGAGCAGCGAGAAAAATCCCTAATACCACTTGATCAACTTCCTCAAAACCAACCCTCCCTTGTTATCGATGATCTCTTGCTCGTAGAAGACATATCAACCCAAGAAGGGAAGGACGTCACTGACTTAAGGGCCTTCGACACCCCCATAAGAAATCAGGGTTCACGACCTTGGTGCACGGCGTTTGCAACCATAGCTGCCATTGAAAATCTGGCTAAAAAACATTTTGATGCCAGTCTTGATCTTAGTGAGATCCATCATTTTCAGTCGTATGGCGTATACCAAACTAGCCCATCACTAAATGCCGCGAGGACTATTGGACTTATCGACGAGGATCTCTGGCCCTACTACGGACAAAGAAAAACTGGTGGTGACTCCCGGATAAGAGCGCGACTGACGGGTAGCAAAAAGATCCAACTAACCTTGTCCGAGGTCGTCCAGGCCATTCGTGGAGGAATCCCCGTCGTGATTAATCTTATGGTTAATGGATCATTTATGAATCCAAAAACTGGTGGCATCGTTGTACCCGGGGGCTTTCATTCAGGGGGTCATGCGATAGCGCTGACGGGCGTAGTCGTTGATGCCAGAGTCGACGGCGGCGGTTATTTCATTGTTAAAAACTCATGGGGGTCATCTTGGGGCAACAAAGGTTACGGGTATTTACCGTTCAGTTACTGCAAATATTCCTCTTGCTACGCTTGGACGATTAACGACATTCAAGTCATGGACGATCAAGGTCGACTCAGGGACAGACTGCCAGGAATTCTACCAATACCCACACCTCAGCCGCTACCCGACACCAAACCGTCCCCTATTCCCGTGAAGCCGACACCAAGTGATAGGGAACTGAGTGAAGATAGCTTCAAATTACTGACGCAAGTGAAAGATTATCGAGGTTTGCTTGGAGCCTATTTCTACACTTTGACACTCTCTGGTAGTCAAACGGATTTAAACCAAGTTACGGCTGTCACCTATTCCGTCGATGGTTACCGAGATTTTCAATCCAGCCTGGGCGACAACCCCGCAAACATTTCGGGACGTGACATTATGAGTCGATCGTACCGGATCTGGCCTGGTCAAGTCGATCGGGCCTCGGCGAAAATTCGACTAAAGAGCGGGAAAGAAATCTTACTTAGAGGAATTGATGTCGAGTTCTAGTTGAATATGGGCGAGGACTTTACAACTGCAAGAAAGTCCTCGCTCCCGCGATCAACGCACCGTTTTTACATAAGACTTTAAAATCAGTGCTCCGAACGCGCAGGCGGCGAATAAAATCGCAACCACTGCAACGGCAAATGGTTCCGACCATCGTTCCGCCAACTGGCCCATAATCAGACCGCCAATTGGCATCAGCCCGAAGAATGTCAGACCAAAGATACTAGCGACTCGACCCCGCAAACGATCGTCAACTTCGGAATGAATCAGACTATTAGAAAGATTCAGTAGCATGATCTGCGAAACTCCGAGCAATGCCACAAATATAAGCGATAAAGTAAGGTTCCTGGACAATGAGAAACCAATCAATGCTAGCGGCAGTGCCAGAGCTCCGATTGCAATCCAGCGCCCTCTAACCATGATGGATGCAAAATAAGCGACGCATAATGCACCTAAAACTGCCCCCAAACCTCTACCTGCCTGCAAATACCCTGCAACGCGCGCATCTCCGTCTAACTGATGAACGGCCCAAGCCGGGAAAATGGTCACGACTGAGATACCAAATAGACTCATACTTCCCGCCAAAAAAATCAGGACTCCGATGACACGATGAGTTGTCGCATAAATCACGCCCTCCTTGAGCTGATCTAAAATTGATTCCTCGGTCTTTCGTCTAATTTTCGGCGGCAGTTTAATTTTAACGAGAGCAATGAGCACGGCTAGAAAAGACAAAGCATTTAGAACGAAGCAAACGATCGGCCCAGAAACGACATAAATAATGCCGGCCAGTGCAGGACCCACAGTTGACCCAAGATTGAATAACGCACCGTTCAGCGCCAAAGCGTTCGTCAGATCTTTTTTATCGACCAACTCACTGGCAAGCGACTGGCGAGCCGGTGCATCAAAACTATTTGCCACACCCGTTAGACTAGCCAAGATCAGGATATGCCAAGGCTGCAAACGGTCTAACCATGTGAGAAAAGCCATCAAAATTGCTAAACACATCATAAAAATCTGCGACACAATAAGAATATGACGTCGGGATATTCGATCAACGATGGCGCCAGCATAAATCATGAATATCCAAGTGGGAACGCCCTGAGCAAAAGCCATCATTCCTAAAAAAGCAGGTGATTTTGTCAATTCAAATGCAAGATAGGCCTGAGCAGTATTCTGCATCCAGGTACCCGTCATGGATATCAACTGGCCCGTGAACCAAAGTCGATAATTAGGATAGCTGAGGGATACAAAGGCTCTTTTCACCACCACTCCATGGACAGTGTTGCCTGAATGAATCTTGTCTAATTTGATACGCTAGCTTCTCAAGGTTAGCCTAAAGCACAAGTAGCCGTCAAATCTGATCGACGCGTGGTTTGCCGCGCTGTATAGGCCCAACTCACTTGCAGCCTATTAACTTTAACGTCGCATCTTGAACCGACACGTAGGAGACTGAAACGGAGGCCGCGAGTTCCCGAGCGAAATCTTGCTCTTCGAGCGTGGCCGCCGATACTGTTGCGGGAAGCCTCATCAGAGCGCCCTTATTGACGCTATTTCTAAGACAGAAAACGGCCTTCGACGATTCATCAGCAGCCGGTTCCACGAGCTCCTTCACGTCGGACACTCCAGACGAGTAAGCAGCGTGCCAGGTTTTAGCGGTATATTTAGCCGCGAATGTACCAAGGAAAACTCGAAACTCGTTCATACAGGCAATACCAGCCGCTACGGTCGCGACGGTTTTTATCATGCACTGAGGCACAGCAACCTTAAAACCACTACTATCGGTCGCAGTAACGCCATTTGGGATCACTGGTTCAATGGTAGCGTCGGTTTGTGAATTTGTTTCTATGATAGCCGCTTTTGACCAGAACTTTTGTCCAGCGGCAGTGGATCTCAGTGTCACCCGAGCTATCGGCTTAGATTTTTCAAGCTCTGATTTCGTAAGATTTAACGATTTACCGTCAGACTCCAAGACCACGACTTTCGTCAATCCATCGAAATAACTTAAAGTTATGACGTAGTCACAGCCTTTCCTAAATGTGTAGGTCGCATCGAGAACTGTATCGGAGACCTTAGTCTCGCCAAAGTCCTTTTCCTGAGGCGCGATATTTTCATCACAAACCGTCGATTTGGCACTGACTTTTACCATAAGCCTCGAAACCAACTCATCTGCCTCTTTGGCCATTGCAGGCGACAACGTTTTATCCATGGTATCGCGGAAGGCTGGATGTTTTATGGTGACTGCCTTTATTGTGCTACCGCTACGGCCAAATGGATCCTGCTGCTGTCGAACGGCACACGAAGCAAATGCAACAGCGCACGTGAGAAAAATGGCGAGATTGTTCATTGTGGACTCCTCATCCTAGACGTAGGTACAGCACTAGCAGCATCTTTTGTGCCACATTTAATATCCTGTTATTATTGATTAAATTTAGGCCTGCACTGATGTTTGCACGACACCTTGTTCAAGACTTTTACACCAAAACTGGTCAGCCAAGCCCCATGACCCAGTCGACCACAACCCGGTCCATCCAAAAACGTCCGTACTGGGGATCTAGTCGATTAGATATGAAGGCTGTATGCCCACCACGCTTGGTCACGATCACATCCATGCCCCGGCGCTTTCGGATATTCCTATATGTCACAACAGGGACAATTGGATCATCGTCAGCAGCAAGCATCAACGCAGGACAACTAATCGAATCAAGAAGAGGGAAGGAGCTACAGACTTCGTAATAATGTCTGCCACTTTTAAATCCCGATGTTGGGGCAACATAAAGATCGTCAAATCTTGCCAAACTTTGCCGACCGCGAAGCAGTTCTTCAGAAAGCCTTGGAACTTTATCTGGAAAACGTTCACTCTGCCTGCGTACATGGTGAATTAGGTGTCTTGTAAAATAAAGATCGAACAACCTATTTTGAGGGGCACTTATAAGCTGCGAACACGCCGCCAAGTCAAGAGGGGCACACACAGCTACAACGCCTTGTAAAAATGCTGGCCGACTCCCGCCATACTCTCCGGCCATTTTTAAAGTTGCGTTTCCACCTAAAGAAATTCCAATCTGTGTGATAGGAGAATTGGGAAATTTTGCAGAAATCCACTCCAAAACTGCCCGCGTATCCTCACTGCGACCACTATGGTATATTCCTCTGGCCAGACCCTCACCCGGACCACACCCGCGCATATTCATGCGAAACGCCATGACACCACGCTCTACAAATGCGTGGGCAAGGCGAACGGGGTGTGTCGAGTCTTCAGATCCGGTTAATCCGTGCACAATTACTACAATACGTCGCTCAGACCCCCACTTAGTTGGGATATTTTGAATCACCGACAAATGGCCGTCATCACCAATAGGAACCAGAAAGCGAGTTGACAGACCTGCTGGCTTTCGGATCTGCGGCCACCAGATACATGCGATTGATTGGATAACGCCAGAAGAGACCAACCAGTGAGGTCTAAAATTATCTATAAGCACGGAGCCATCTCCATTGATAGAAAGCCTTTAAAAACTTATCGATCATCTATCGTAAATCTAATTATAAGCCTACCCCCTGCTCCTTCGCCCAGCCTGCCCGGAGCAGACCCGTTAAATACCCGTTTTCATTGATATAAATAACTAAAAAAAACATTAAACTAAGCATCCTCGCAGACCGATAAGATTTTTCGCCTGTGGGAGGGGCGCTCCTTGATTAAGAAAATCATTCTCTTCATTATGGCAACGTTTGGCATGCTCTCTGCAGATATTGCTCAGAGCTGCCCAGCCTTCGTAACAGCGGCGAACGTCCCGGAATGGATCTACAAAACCCCTACCAAAAATTTACGAATGTATGCTGTGACGCCAACCAAATCCTGGAAAGCGATACCACTCCAAATCGATCCGATGACGGACAAGAATCTCTATGACTCAGATCGCCCTTCAGCCACCGGCAGCGATACCGTGCGACCCACTGATCGATTCGTATTTGAAACAGATGAATTTGGACAGGCCCTAAAGCATTCAACACAATTTCCTTGCGATGCATCTAAACTGACCGAGATCCGTAGCGCTAATCAGACATTCGGATATTTGGCAGATTGCAGTGGATCATCCGCTGATGTAAGTGCTGTCAATCCTGGCCCTATCAGCCTTAATACTGGCGACAGAACAATTTCATCTCCCCGCTTTGACTACGTTTACCACCACAAAAACCAACTACTTTATGAGTCGCTAATCGCGAAGTTTCCTGGAGGAAAGAGCGTAAGGAGCGCCTACGATGCAGATATCGGGTTACGCCTTGATATCAAAAATTTCTTCACTCTCCACTTTCAAAATGGCGACATTGAGTCCTACATCAATTCGTCTAAAGTTGGCGAGGTTGGCGTTGTCCAAGGTATCGCGTTTTACTTGCGTCTTTTTGCCTTTAAAATAGACCTTAAGATGAACACCGTAGCTAGCTTTTTTGAAAATTCGGCAAACATTCCTATGCTCGTTGACGTCCCCCAAAATGCATACGAGCACTTAAATCCTGCCAGCGGATCCCTCTATTCGTTCAAATTAGATAAAGCGTCTTTTGAAATGGACGACCCCATGTCAACCATGCCACGTTTTGAGGCTGAACTTATTAAAAAAGGCTCACCAGTCGTAAAAGAAGGCGGTTTGCGCCGCTGTAAAGGTGAGCATTGCAACTTTAAGATGATGGGCAAAGTGGAAAACGAGTCATTTGCTCTTTCCATGAATCTTCCAAAAAATGTTGTTGAAATGGGTTTTTTTCCGACCTTTGTTTCCGATACCAAGGAGTTCAAGTCCGGATTAGGATGGAAAGGTGCAGATAAAAGTATGCCCAATGAAGTCGGAATTTTCTTCCCGACAAGCGGACTTGCTAAAGGACAATATAAGATCGACTCATGGATTCTACTCGGCGACGAAAGCCTAAAATCGTCCACATGCCCTGCCGACGCTATCATAGGACCAACCCTGACCCCAGCATCGAGCCCAGCATTTGCCCACTGAAACTAGTCTACCGTAACGATCTGTATTTCTGGGTTGAACTCGTGTCGTAAAATACTTTCTATGCCTTGTAGTGTCCCAGTTCGCGAGCTGGGGCAACTGCCACAAGCTCCCTCGTATTTGACAGTCACAATATTATCCATCAACTCAAGGACCACTAAATCACCACCGTCGGCCTGGAGCCCGGGACGGATCTCGCGATCGATAATGTCCTCGAGTTTGCGACGTTCCGGCGTCCAATTTGTTTGATCGATATCCGGCTCCCCTGTCTCAAACTCAGCATCATGGCTTGGAAGATACGTTTTCAAAACTTCAATAATTTCGCTCTCGAGAACCGGCCAATCGCCAAAACCGTCTTGGGTAACGGTCAGCACATTCTCGAACAAGTGCACGGCCGTTACGTTGGGAAGCCCTAAAATATTCGTTGCCAGTGGCACGTGCATACATTCAGCCGGGTGGACAAACGTCACCTTACCCAACTTTTTGACATCTTTTGCCGTAATAAACTTGAGAGCATTAGGATTCGGCGTTGACTGGGTTATAACGCGTAAAGACATGCTAGCTAGCCCCCTCACTCAGCTCTGTTGTTACCGTTGGCACGTTATCCAACTTCGACTCGGGATCAACCGAAGAAGCCGAGAAAGCGGCCATCACAGTCCTCCACGGTAGAAGAACACACTTTGCCCGCGCCGGAAAATCCCTCATCGCAATAAAAGCCTCTGCGTCCCCACCCAAACTCCAAACGCCACCGGAAAGCATCGTCTCAAATTGCCTAACAATACTCTTTGCCTCAACCACGGTCTTAGTCTTTAGTGTATCCACCAAAACTGAAGCACTCGCTCGACACAAGGCACAACTTTGCGCATTGAAGCCCAAATCAAAAAGCTTGTCCTCATCTGTCTTGATCGTGATCAATATTCGATCACCACAAATAGGATTGAAACCTTCTGCTCTATGTGTCGCATCTAGTAGCGCCTGAGCACCCCGCGGTGCGCGATTGTGATCAAGAATCACAGACTGGTAGAGAACGTTTGCCTGGCTCACGCAAACATCTCCTTAGTCATCCAGAGAGCCTTAACTAAAGCCTCAATATCAGCCTCATCATTATAAATACTAAAACTCGCACGCGCGGTCGCAGGCACTCCCAGCCTAGTCATGAGTGGCTGGGCACAATGATGACCGGTACGCACCGCCACACCATTGAGGTCAAGTATTGAACCAATGTCGTGCGGGTGAATGCCGTCCATCGTCATGCTAAATACAGGGACTTTGGATGACGTTGATCCGATAACTTTTAAACCGGGAATCTCAGCTAATGCATCCGTGGTACGACGCAGTAGATTTGATTCGTGTCGCTGTATCGCCTCAAACCCGACATCGTCTTTAACAAATCGAATAGACTCTTGAAGCGCAATGACCGACGCAATATCAGGCGTACCCGCCTCAAAGCGTGACGGTGGATCTGCGAATATGGTCTTTTCGAAAGACACCGATTTTATCATGTCGCCGCCACCAATCACCGGCTGCATGTGCGCTAGGTGGCTATAACGACCATATAACACACCAACGCCGGTCGGACCAAAAAGCTTGTGGCCAGAAAAGACTAAAAAATCACATCCAAGTCCCTGCACATCGATAGCTTCATGGGCCACTGCCTGGGCCGCATCCACCAGTATCGGAACACCCGCCGCTTTTGCTGCATTTACCATGGACTCTACTGGGTTGATAATTCCTGTAGCGTTGGACGTCCAAACGCAGGAGATAAACTTTGTTTTGGAACCTATGAGCTTTTTAAACGCATCAAGATCAAGGGACGCATCATCGTGCACCGGCGCTATAACAAGTCTGCAGCCCGTTTTTTCACAGAGCATCTGCCACGGTACTATATTTGCGTGATGCTCCATGGCGGTAATGAGTATCTCGTCGCCTTCCTTCACACGGGGCGCCACGAAGGATAAAGCCACGAGATTAATACCAGCGGTGGCTCCCGACG
>JBEIGW010000087.1:0-10046 GCA_040381655.1 Deltaproteobacteria bacterium | reverse complement strand
TTATCTTTGGCAATCCAGACGAAAACATCACCTTTTTGCTGCAGCTCTTTCCCGATAAACGTTCTTAATTTGACCTTTGTGGCCTTAAATGTGCCAGCCGGAACAACGACATCCTCGTCGCCCATCGGTGTGGCTTCTAAAAACCAATTTTTCTCGGAGGTATAAACGAGAAACCTCTCTGTTTTGCCAGCCACATAATCAAACGTGCGCAGCTTAAGCGTTGCGCCGATGGCATCAATCGCACCGTACTGAACATCTCGCTCAACGGTTGACGTTCCCGTGTCTGAATGCTCCTGCTTTTCTAGAACCTTGCATCGGTCATGGTTAAAATCTAGCCACTTTTTCATTGTGAAGCTTTTACCGAGAAATTTGCCCCCTCTTTGTTCAATATAAAATTTTCTTACTCCTTCATCCCAAGGTCTCACCACGGCCGAGGCCGAGTCATTAGCCACGTAGATTCCTTTAAACCAATCTCCCGTCCGCCCAACAATCCTGTAGCCACGATGCCAAATACCGTCCACTTTTTGAGGCGCTTGAATTTCAATCGTCCCGTAGCCAGCCAGCATACCCATCCACGAAATCGCATACTCGCTGATCTCACCGGCCTTAAAAGGAACATTCTTGTAAGTGTCGGATCGCGGGAGGTTTGCCGGCACCTTTGGGAGGGGGTTCGGGCAAGAAACCTTGAAACCACCGGCGTTTGCCCAAACCGGAACAGCCTGAATCGCCGTTAGAATTGCCATCACTCTTAAGGAGTTCATCATAAACAGGAGTCCTAATTTTCAGGGATAACGACAACGATTTTACCAATTATACCCTAGGTTTACTTACTTTGACGGGTATCGGCGCGAGCTGCCATTTCCTTGAATTTTTGAGGCCTAGATTTGGCTGCAATTAGCTGAAATGCTTTGACTTTAACCAACATTACATGCTAATAACCGACCTCCATCAGATCACCTGCCGACAGAATGACCTGTTGCCAGAACCCAAATTGGTGGGAAGAAAGAGTTCAAAACGATGCTACAAGAAACAACCAAATCCGGAATTAAAGGCATTCGCTGGGAAGATGAAGACACAGGCTTTGAAACTGATACTCGCTTGACGTCTGATTTTGCGAAAATGCTTGCCGGCAACCCTGCAACATCCGAAGTAAGAGAAGGGATGATTGTAAAGGGACTCGTCGTTCGTCTCACTGACGACGGGATTGTTATCGACATCGGCCACAAATCCGAGGGCGAAGTACCGAAGCATGAATTCGGAGCTGATTGTCCAAAAGTAGGTGAAACAGTCGAAGTTTACCTTGACCGCTTTGAAGATCACGCTGGCGAGATGGTACTAAGCCGCGAACGGGCAGAAACGCTACGCGCTTGGGACAGAATCGCTGAGGCATTTGAACGAAATGAAATCGTCGAAGGAACTATCGTTAGCCGCGTTAAAGGCGGTCTTTCCGTTGATATCGGCGTCAAAGCATTCCTTCCTGGATCGCAAGTTGATCTACGTCCTGTCCGCAATCTTGACAAACTGATTGGCGGCAAGCTGCAGTTCAAGATCATCAAATTCAACAAGAAGCGTGGCAACATCGTTCTATCCCGCCGCGTATTACTTGAGCAAGACAGAGAGAAACTGCGCGCGTCAACCCTAGGCAACATCAAGGAAGGCGCATCGCTCAAAGGAATCGTAAAAAACATCACAGATTACGGTGCTTTCATCGACCTTGGTGGAATCGACGGTCTTCTTCATATCACGGATATGAGTTGGGGCCGCATCAATCACCCAAGCGAGCTATTTGAAGTCGGCCAAGAAATTGACGTCAAAGTTCTGAGCTACGACGAAGGTCGTCAACGCGTGAGCCTTGGATACAAGCAACTTCTCAGTGATCCTTGGGCAGTTGCTGGAGGAAAATATTCCGTCGGCGCAAAAACAAAAGGTAAAGTCGTCAGCCTCACTGATTACGGTGCATTCGTAGAGCTTGAAGGCGGCATTGAGGGCCTCATCCACGTTTCTGAAATGAGCTGGTCGAAGCGAGTTCGTCACCCAAGTAAAGTGGTGAATATTGGGGATGAAGTCGAAGTCGTCATTCTTGCGATCGACGTCGAAAATCGACGCATCAGCCTTGGCATGAAGCAAATGGAACCAAATCCATGGGTCGTCGTGAAAGAGAAGTACCAAGTTGGTGACGTTATCAGAGGCAAAATCCGAAACATCACAGACTTTGGTGTGTTTGTAGGTATTGAAGATGGCATCGACGGCTTGATCCACATTTCGGATATCAGCTGGACTGACCGTATCAAACACCCAGGCGATCTCTATAAAAAAGGCGATGAGGTCGAGGCGAAAGTTCTCTCCATCGATACTGAAGAGGAGAAATTCTCGCTTGGTATTAAACAACTGACTGAGGATCCATGGCTGGCCGTAGCTAAGGCTCACCCGGCAGGATCAAAGGCCAAAGGTAAAGTTACTAAAGTCGCAGACTTCGGAGCTTTCGTTGAACTGGCTCCTGGAATCGAAGGTATGATCCACATCAGCGAACTTGCTGACGGACAGGTCGCCAAGACTGAAGATGCCGTTAAGGAGGGCGATGAGGTCGAGTTCGTGGTTCTTTCAACTGATGCTGACGAGCGCCGATTCTCGCTTAGCCGCAAGGCTGTAATCAAGGGACTTGATGGCGAGGAGCTGAAACAATACATTGGCGCCGCATCGGGTTCCTCGAAAACGGCATTTGCCGAGGCGTTCACGCGCGCTCAGGGCACAAACAACTGAATCGAACCTAACCGCAATTAGCGGGCACGAGGTGACGGTTCTAGGATGTCTTGATAAACTATTGACGGAGGTGGTCCTACAGACTGCCTCCGTTAATTATTTTCTGCGAGTACGATGCTTAATCAATAATTGGAAACCCCAATGACAAACCCATTAAATGTTCTACATATTGACAGCTCGAGCATTTGGGGTGGCGGCCAAAGTCAGATTACGACTCTTATTCAGGAATCTAAACAGTTGGAGATTGCACATCATCTGGCGTCGCCAAAAAACAGTAAGCTGTATTTTAAAGTCAGAGCTCAGATCGCTGGTTACGTCCCACTGCATCGCTTAAGCATTATAAACCCCATGCATTTTATCCGCATTCGCAGCTACTGCATCAAAAACAAAATCGATATAATCCATACACATTGCGGGAAAAGCCACGCCTTCGCGTATTGGCTAAAACGCCTTTTCTTGCCGCAAATAATCCTGATAGTTCATCGAAGAATACCGGCAAAAATACGTCCGAATTTTTTGTCTCGGAAGAAGTTCATAGACCTCACGGTCAACCACTTTATATGTGTCTCAAGTTTTATTAAGGGCGTTCTTATGAGTGGCGGCGTGGATGAATCTCGCTTATCGGTCATCAGAAGCTCAAAAAAAAGATTCCCATCAAATCCCGAGACGAAAATCACTGCGCGCGATGCATTGTCTAGAACCAGGGGGCTTGCGAAGGATGGGAACTTCTTCATCCTCTCCGCGTCACGCCTTGTGCCTGACAAAGGTCTTTTTATTCTCATTCAAGCTTTTCGTAAATTAATCCGGCAATACCCCGGCGCGAGGCTTTTTATAGCCGGCGAAGGTGAGCTTGAGACCGAGTTGAAACTAACCGCACGCTCTTTAGTTGACTCCGGAGTTCTCGTATTCCTTGGTTTTCGTAAGGACGTGCATGAACTGCTTCTTGGATCTGATGTTTTTGCCATACCCAGCCTTTCAGAAGGACTAGGAAGCACTATAATAGAAGCCATGTTTGCTAGGACAGCAGTCATCGGCAGTGCCGTGGAGGGGATTCCGGAACTAATCCGACATGAGTCCACAGGCCTCCTCGTACAACCTGGGGATGCTGACGCGCTTAGCATTTCCCTTTTACGACTGGCTGAAGATGCTGCACTGAGGCTTAGCCTTGCCGAGGCAGGTAGCGCATGGGCTTTGGATGCTTGTAGCGCAGACGTTATGGTTAAAAAAACAATCGATATCTACCGATCCCTGATCCAAGGCGCGCCTCTATAGGCCTCCTCGTGATTTCTCAGCCGTGCCAGCCTTGGACATTTAGCTCCGCATTATGTTTTAACATAACGTAATTAATGACTTTTTACGGATTTGCGCTGCATAGCTATCAACCAAACCACAGATCCCCTACAATATAATGTACCGACCGCGCGACGCCTGCTGGTCATTTTTCTAAGCACCTTGGAGCCCTAAGCACCTTGAGCCTCAAAGTAACAATCTCCCGCCTCATCGCATTCGACGCCTTTGTCGAGGTCATGGAAAAAAATAGAAAACCTGAAGAGGTTCTAGAGGAGCTCTACGCTCAAAATTCTAGAGATCTAAAGCGCATTGACCGTAATCTCACCAAAGAAATTCTCTATGGCGGACTTCGTTGGTACAAGAAGATTTTCTGGATTCTCCAACACACGTCAAAAAAAAGAGATCTGTCCAAGGTCAGTCCACAAGTTCGAGCAGCCCTGATACTCGGTACGTATCAAATTTTTTATATGGACCGCATCCCTGATCGGGCCGCAGTCAACGAGAGTGTCGAATATGTTCGGGCAAAAGGCGAAGCTTCGGCTGTACAGTTCGTGAATGTAATATTGCGACAAATTGCCCGGCGTGCGGAATAATTTACAAAACCAGACAAAACAACAAAGCAAGTCGAATATCTGGCTCTTCAATTTTCGCACCCCGAATGGATCGTTCGCAGATGGCTCAAACGATTCAGTTTTGAGCGACTCGAGACCATGCTTGCAGCTAATAATCAGCCTCCTCCCTTGTTTATTCGCGCAAACACTCTCAAAATTCAACCTCGGGATCTTCAGGATAGTCTACTTAGGGATGAACAAGGTCAATCCGACAAGACGAGCTTGAAAGGCTGCATCCTTCTCAAGAAACACCCGGACATGACACCAGAAAGCTTGTTTGCCAAAGGGTTTTACACCATTCAAAATCAAGCCTCCCAGCTGATCCCGCACCTCATTAAACTTGAGCCAGGGATGACCATCATTGACGCAGCAGCTGGACCAGGTGGCAAGCTCACTCATATTGCCGAGCTCGGTGGTCCATCGGTCAAAATTATCGCTGTGGAGAAAAGCGAAAGCCAGATGAGGAGGGCTCAAGATAACGCAACGCGCATGGGTCCGTACGATCAGATCGAATGGATACTAAGTGATTTCAAAGATTACAAATCCACATCCCCAGTCGACCGCGTATTACTTGACGCACCTTGCACCGGAATGGGTGTGCTGCGTCGACACCCAGAGGGAAAATGGCAAAAAACAGAAGCTGGTATATTAGACATGGCATCAGCACAAAGAGAACTAATAAAACATGCTTTTGGACTTTTAAAGGTAGGCGGCGAGTTAATCTACTCGGTTTGTAGCTTCGAGTCCGAGGAGACGGAAGATCATCTTAGATGGCTTGAGAAAGAAATGCCCGGTGAATTCGAGGTCATCACACCCGTCTCTCGTCTACCTGACTACTTTAAAAAGTATGTGACTCGGCAAAACGTATTAATGATTTTCGCTGGAAATCAAGACGATATGGATGGGTTTGGAGCGTTTATTATCAGGCGTAAAGGACCAAAACAATGACCTCTGGCCAAATCAAAAAATGCCGGCTACTCTTGGCTCTTATAATATTTAGTTCAGTCTCGCATGACCTATGGGCCGCAGATCCACGACAAGAATTTTCCGAATTCTCCAGTTTACGAACCGATGTGCTATCAAAAATCGGGGGTGCATCAAAACGCATCTGGGTTGTCACTGATTTTTTGAGCGATGCCGAAATCGTTTCATCATTATTCATTGCCCAGTACCGAAAACTTGACATATCTGTCCTACTAGGCAAGGACAAAGCCTCTCATATTCTTAGTCGATTGAACTACTTGAAACAGGTTAATATTCCTGTCTCATTGCGGCCGAAGGATTTCTACGCCAAGTATCGCTCTATCATATTTATCGATAACCAAATTTTTGGATTAAACACCTCCCTTGACCACATGAGCAAAAGCGGCCGGTACTCGCTTGAATTATTAACGGCTGAGCAAGCTGCGGATTTTGAAAATAGATTTTCAGAGGCTGCTAAGCTTAAGAATGCCCCGCAGATGGCGCCACTTCCGCAGGTCGGCAGACCCCGCCCGAACTCCCGTTACTATAAGGGTTCCGAATCATCAGCGTCTGTCAGTCAGACGCCCCAAAAAGGAACCCCGTCCAAACAATCCGATACGTCAAATGCCCCTACCACTATGGGCTCAACAGAGCGTTCGCAGGCAGCTTCGACACCCCAAAACGACGAGGCCTCTAAAGGCTCCTCGGGTTACCGATACCGTAGCCAGGGCAATAAGGCCCCGGAGGGATTACCCACAAAACTGCCTAGAACAACCCTTCGTCAACAACTCGATCAAGAGCGAGAACGGCTACGGAGCAGCGAATCGACCAAAACCCCCGCTGCAGATTAAGCCAAATTTGTGATAGAATCGTGGTCAGGTCGATCTACGTCTGGTTTCATGTCAGGATTGTGAGGAGTCGAATAGATGTTTTTTTTGACGTTGAAAAACTTGATGCCTTTGCGCACTTGGGTTGTAGCCCTATCATTTGTATCATTCACAGGCTGCGTTCGAAGTTGCGGAAACCAACGCAGTTCGATGCCGCCAGAAAAAGTCGTCGAAGCCTACCTCAATACTGCCCTTAACATGCAGAATCTAGCGCAACGAGAGGAACTCCTGCAATACACGACGGGTCGGCTTAAAGACGCTATTGTCTCGGCATCTGATGACGTGATTACAAATGCTTACATCAATAGACACTACGAACTGCAATCTTATGATGTTGTCGAACGTCGCGATAAAACACCAAGAGAAACCGAGATCACATTTAAGCTGAAGTATAAAGATCTCGGTATCGCGGAAAAAAGACCTGCCAACACGTCCAGTGCACCGACCGTCCAAACCGAAAACTCGGTAGCGCTCATCAAAGAAAAAGGCGCCTGGTTCATTCGGGACGTCATAGGAGCCAAAACCCGTATCGACTTCCCCGTTTCTGGTGATTCAGAAATTAGAGCAAAACCGGGCCAGATCACGGAGCCGGGGCTGTCTGATTCCCCTTGATCCGCTCCTTGATGTCTGGCGATTTCAGGCGCTGTAGCGAACCTCGTATTCGCCTAGTGTTGTTACCTGTTCGAGGAATCCGAAGTCCCCTTTTGACAGACTAGGTTTACGGCCGCGTTTGGAAACTCGGAATTGACTGACAACCTTGCCGCCCTTGCCCGACTGGACTACTTTCACCCGGTAATCTTGAGCTAGCTCACGGAAGTTTTTCCTTATTTCGGCCGATGACTCCAAACTTCTTATCCAGGCCGCACAATCACCAAAGGAAGCAAATTTATAGAGCTCTTGCAAAACCTCACGACCAAGATCTTTATGGCCAAGATCACTGGCTACTTTATAAAGAGCTACAAGATGCCGTGCATAACTTAGAGCAGCGGGACATAGTTCATTCTCGTGACTCAACGAGATGACGTGAGAGCCCAGTTCGTGCATGAATAGACAGAATCGTTCAGACTCCTTAAGCATATATTGTTTAAAGATCTCATGGAGCATCCTCTGGCTATCTCCGCCTGCTTCTAGCGCACACGGCAGATTCTCGAGAAGAAATTGTGCGGCAACTTTCTCGCTTTTTTTGAAAAATAACTGTTGGAATAGCACTTCCATGATCGAATGACCGAATCGACTCATCAAACGTGTATAGTTTTTCTTGCCCACATTGCCATACTCTGTCTGACTAAAGTATCGCAATAAACATATTCTGACAGCCTGTACGTTCGTATTGCTCACACTCAGCAGATAGGCAGCAATATGGTCTGATAACGATCGACTTTTTTCGATACGCCCAGGATCATCATCCTCAATTCTTTGGATATTTAGGCCAATTTCACAAATTAGTGCCACAGCAGATGAGATAACCGACTTGGAAAGTTCATCATCACCGACCTCACCACCCAAACTAATCTCCACCAAGTTCCTGGTGACATTCTCAAACTCATCGCTATCGAAGAGAGCTTCGAGAAACGCGACCATTACATTTTCTTGACCCGAGGCATTGATGACGGCATACAAACTTTCCACCAGAATTTCAGAGGCTAGCCGGTCACTATATCGCTCTCCCATGCGAAGCGCGATATGCTTGACCAACTCGCAGGACCGCACATCCCCAAGAGTTCGGGCCACCGAACGGCCATCTGTCCAAGACAGCAAATATCCCATATCAATCAAACGTTTTGCGTCGATGATATCTTTGACCTGTTTCCAGCTGATCGTTTTTTTGTTTTTACTCGACAACATAGCGGATGACCTCAATTAAAATTCTAAAAGACCGTGACTAGCTCTTTGTTCTCAGCCGACTTTGCTCTCTGAAGCTAGACGCTTTGCCGCCACCATCCGCTCAATCTCATCAGTAATCCCCTTGTCCAATCCGACGAAGGTCAGACCAAATCCAACTGGAAACCGTGGGTCCGAGTTGTAACGCACGACCCTTGCAAACACGTTAAAGGCCTTCACAAAACCATCAATACGTACAGATAACTTCAATTTGTCCCCGACCGTAAAAATCTGGTCTGTCGTCTCTACAAAAATACCGGAAGCCGAAATGTTAACTCCGCTACCGATAATCATCTGCCCGTTATTGTGCACAATGACACGGCCCTGGATGGAGGCCCGGGGCGCGGAGTACCGCCGTTCTGACGATGACATCTGTTGACTTCCTGAGGGCTTCATCCCCAACTCTTCAAGACAGTCTTCAACGGGGCGCCAATCCTTCCATCCTGCCTTGAAAAGATAGGCATCTTGAGCGATCATCTTAGTGTCGAGCATTTGCTTGACCTGAGCGGTCACGAATGGACCAAGTTGCTGATTACCTTGATAGACAAACCAATTTTGCTCGCTCATAAGTTCCTCCTCGCTCTGCTGCGTGGGTTCAAGAATTGCCTTGACCCTAGCCTCAAATGCATAGGAGACATCGGCCGGTCAGTAAAACCCTTTAGGAAAAAAACAAATTTTTTTATAAAATAAAAGGATTTCAGATGCTTAGATCGCCTAAATTCTTCCGTGCCCTGATTCTGGCTTACGGCCTTCTGGCCTCCATAACAGTAACTCTCGCGGGCGAAACCAAATTCAAGATAGACGTCCCGCCTACAACGGCCGAATGGCAGCACTTTAACCGGATGAATGCGGCTCAGTTAAAAAGACTCTGGAATTATCAGGAGAACCGCGGTTTTAAGGGCTTGGGGGATTGGGCTTGGCAATGGCGAATGGGGTGGATGAGACGCTGCTCCGAAGGCAGCATGCCAGAGCTGTGTAGAAACCTCATTTTGCAGGGCCTCAAAGACGAGGCCATGGTAGTCAGAGCCGAGGCTGCAAACACGATTGCGGTCATTTATCGCGGCAAGCCAGATCCAACTATCGTCACGGAGCTAACCAACGCTTATACGGACCCCCGTAACGTGCGTAACGGTAGTCCATTGTTCGTATGCGACCGCATTTTGTCGGCTCTTCACAACATGGGTGGTCAGCTCGCCGAAACCACGGCGATTCGCCTGGCTAATAAATTCCCCACTACAGCCGCGTACTGGTCGAAGGTTCGAAGGCAAAATCCCTGATAGCATCGAATTGTGAAATACAGCCGTCAAGCCATAAGTAAAATGCTGAAATCATTATTATTTTTGACCATTACATAGGCAGGCTTGATTTGTCTGGCACATATGCCGAAGAGACGTCTCTGGTGAAGCGGAGGTCGACTTCAAATGAATCAATCCATTTTTGCACTACTACTCATACTTGGTTTTGGAACATCCTGCGCACCAGAAGGCAGCTCAGACCCTCAACCAGCTAGAAAAACCGCGCCTCAAGACAAAAGTAAAGATGGCAATAACGATCCAATTCCGCCTACTGGATCAAGCGCGTCCGCTCTGAAAGGCGACGCCAAGTGCTGGAAGAAAATGCTCGATACGCCAGAGTATCTCGCCTGTAAGTCAGC
>JBEIGW010000086.1:0-10052 GCA_040381655.1 Deltaproteobacteria bacterium | reverse complement strand
TTGGTGGACGCTAGGAGAGTCGAACTCCTGACCCCCAGAATGCAAATCTGGTGCTCTACTAACTGAGCTAAGCGCCCTCATCAAGGGAGGCGGGTACTTTGCCCAAAAGAATGTTTCTTTGCAAGTGGAATTTAACCCCGGAAACCCTTAGTCCTTGGGCTGTTGAAGATGCCTATTTAAGCAATTGTTTCGTTAGATTTCACGGCGGGCCAGGGGTAAACTCTGCCTTCGTCCAATTGCGGGAATCGAGGAGTTTTAAACGGTATGCAAGGGTTTATACCTGGTAGTCGCGGTAGTTTCATGTTGGATCTGGTAGCTGTCTCTATGCTTTTACTTCTACCTGTGATGGCGTTTGGTATTCTTTTGGCCAAAAAACAGCGCGACTTCACGAACCACAAAAAAGTTATGCTGAGTCTTAGCAGCATTCTATTGATTGCTGTCGTTTTATTTGAAGTCGAAATGAGACTCATCGGCTGGAAGCATCTGGCAGTAGCCAGTCCCTACAACGACACCTTAGTGACTCCGGTTTTACTGGTGCACCTGACTTTTGCCATCTCGACAAGTCTTCTGCTTTTTATGACTGTGATTCGGGCTCTCAAAAACTTTCCAAATCCGCCGCAACCCGGTCCCTACTCTCGGCAGCATAAAAAAATCGGGAAGCTTTCCGCAATCGGACTTACCCTAACGTCTACGACGGGCTGGCTTTTCTATTACCTGGCTTTTGTGGCCAGCTAGTTCACAGAAGAATTATGGGATCACGAGCGTAAACTTCAGCTCAGTCCAGCCCTCTTCGGAGACGCCCAACTTATTTTTTCTAGGAATAAATTTCGCACCACGAACCGCTGTCAAAACGCGCTCGTCCATTCCGAATCCAATTTTTTTTCTAAGCTCCGCATCCCGAACCGAGCCGTCAAGGTTCACAAAGACGTCCACGATGAATGAACCCTCCAAAGCAACATCCAACGCTTGATCGGTGTAGGGAGGTCTCGCTAGGGTCTCTACAATTAACCGAGCCGGAGCTGACATATCCCCTCTGAGTGCTTGCACGTCATCAAGTCGTTTTCCCTCATCCTCTTTCATGAGTGTATTCCCAATCGGAGCCGCCATCGTGCCTTTGTCCGACATCGAATCCTTGGTGAGACCTTGGACCGGAGTATCTGTGACTGGTTGATCCGGCTTGGCCTCTGCATTGGGAGCAAGCGTCTGCGGTTTTGGTTTTTCCTTTTTTTGCGGCTTTGGTGGAGTCACTACTGGTTCAACACTGGCGACCTTCACTTTAATGGGTGGGACCACCTGATATGTGGGTGCCTCTTCAATACGCAAAAGCCAGGCGGCCGATAAAATATGGAAACCCACAGATACGGCCAGGGCAAGCATCCATACATTAAAAGAATCATTACGAGTAATGGTCGGGGCAACGTTATGCATAATATTTAACCAACTTGTCCCTCGTGTCTCTTGACGAATTTCCCTGAAACTATCGGAAATTGTTGGTGCGAACGTTAAAGATGCTGTGCTATCTTTTTCGGACACCGATCCAACTGGAGGATTTAGCTGATGTTTTTGCGAGTACTTTCCATCTCCGCAATTTTGTGTGCAGGCCTTTGTCCAACGTCTAGTTATTCTCAAACAATTAAGGTTGGTGAGATTGGCTCGATGACGGGATCTGAGGCGACGTTTGGAATATCAACTCACCAAGGAATTGAGCTCGCGATCAAAGAGCAAAATGCAAAGGGCGGGGTCAAAGGAAAAAAACTAGAGCTCATTAATGTCGATAACCAGGGAAAACCAGAAGAAGCGGCCATCGGTACCACAAAACTTATTACTCAAGATAAAGTCATTGCCGTACTTGGCGAGGTGGCTTCGTCGCGTTCCTTAGCGATGGCACCGATCGCTCAAAAAAATAAAATTCCGATGATCTCTCCGTCCTCAACAAATCCTAAAGTCACGACGATTGGTGATTATATCTTTAGAGTCTGCTTCATAGACCCCTTCCAAGGGGAAGTCATGGCGAAGTTCGCAGCCGAGACATTAAAGGTCAAGAAAGTCGCAATCCTCCGGGACGTTAAAAGCGACTACTCTCTGGGGCTTTCGGATTATTTCAAAGCAGCCTTCGTCAAAGGTGGCGGTGAGATTGTCGTCGATCAGACCTACAGCTCGGGTGATGTAGACTTCAATAGTCAGCTAACATCGATTCGCTCGAAAAAACCGGAAGTGATTTTCATACCCGGCTACTACACGGAAGTCGGCCTCATCGCAAAACAGGCTAGAAAACTCGGTATTAAAGTTCCACTCCTCGGTGGTGATGGCTGGGATTCGACGAAGCTTTATGAAATTGGCGGAAAGTCGCTCAACAACAGCTACTTCTCAAATCACTACAGTAAAGACGATCAAGCACCTAGCGTACAAACTTTTGTGAAAAACTATGAAGCTGCTTACAAAGCAACCCCGGATGGTTTGGCAGCCATGGGTTATGATGCTGCATTGGTTTTAATTGCCGCCATGGAAAAAACTAAAAACCTAACCCCTAAAGAAATTCGTGATGCTATCGCTAGCACTAAAGACTTCAGTGCCGTCACCGGAAAAATCTCCATCGACGATAAACGAAACGCAAGAAAGCCAGCTGTCGACTTAGAGGTGAAAGACGGCAAGTTCCTCTACAAGTCAACCGTTAGCCCCTAAAAGGCTTGGGCTTTTGATTCGCTCACAAAGCCCGCAACACTTGGTATTAGGCGATATGGCAGAATTTATTCAGTACATCATCAATGGTCTTTCTCAGGGCGGAACCTACGCCCTGATAGCCCTGGGCTACACCATGGTGTTCGGAATTCTTCAGCTCATTAATTTCGCCCACGGTGAAGTTTATATGTTAGGAGCCTTTGCTGGCTATTACACGTCCAACTTCGTCTTATCCCACCAGCTCAACGGCAAGATCAACGCTCTGATGAACGGCGCAGCAGATCAGTCAACAACCGCCTCCGCGATCGTAACGGGAGTTTGCATCATAGTGGTTGCCATGGTGATCTGCGCGTTGATTGGGTTTTTGGTTGAGAGGCTTGCTTACCGCCCCTTACGAGGCGCTCCAAGAATCAATCTGTTGATTACAGCCGTTGGGGTTTCGCTGTTTTTTCAATACTCCGGGCAGCTGTTGTTTGGATCGGACCCAAAAGCTTTTCCGGATCTGTTCGAAAATCTTGAACCTTGGACTATCGGATCAGATGATAACATTCTCTACATCGAGCCCCTTAAGGTGTTTGTTTTTGCGACTGCCATTCTTTTGATGCTTATTCTACGGCACGTGATTTTTAATACCCGCCTGGGCCGTGCCATGCGCGCCGTAAGCTTTAACCACGACTTAGCAAGCCTAATGGGGATACCTACAGATCGCATCATCGCAGCTACGTTCATGATGGGTTCTGCCTTGGCTGGAGCTGCCGGCGTGATGGTTGCTATGACATATCCCAAGGTGGAACCCCTCATGGGCTCCATGCCAGGACTTAAGGCTTTTTGCGCTGCGGTCTTGGGAGGGATCGGCAATGTGACTGGCGCTGTTCTTGGCTCGTTTATTCTTGGACTTGCCGAAGCGCTTCTTTCCGGATACGGCACCCCCACTTACAAAGATGCGTTAGCCTTTGCCATACTGATTTTGATTCTTCTGTTCAAACCATCCGGCATTCTGGGCGTTCACCGCACGGAAAAAGTATAGCCTATTTGAGGACACCATGACGCCCGCTTACAAAACGGAAGATAAAAACCAAAGCTCTGGCATCATGAGCCTTAAGTGGTGGCTCACGGCCGTGGCTGCTGCGTGGGTTCTAAATGCTTGGCTTCCAGGTGTCATGAGTAGCTACTACTTCGACATCCTCATGCTTGCGGGCATAAATATCATTCTCGCGGTGAGCCTTAACTTAGTAAATGGATTTACCGGCCAATTCTCCATGGGTCACGCAGGATTCATGAGTGTGGGCGGCTATGTTTCAGCCTACATCACAACTCAAATGCTCGCATCTAATCCACAAATGATGGAGAACTCATTTTCAAGTGCTCTGGTCTTTGTTGGCTCCCTTCTTCTTGCCGGCATGGCTGCCACAATAGTGGGATACATTGTTGGCTTGCCGTCGCTTCGACTGAGGGGTGATTATCTAGCCATCGTGACGCTTGGATTTGGTGAGATTATAAGAGTAATTTTTCTCAACACCGAAGCCGTCGGTGGAGCAAGGGGTCTATCTGGGATCAGTCAGTATACGAATTTTGGGTGGATCTTTACCTTTGTTATCGTCACCGTATTTGCTGTGTGGCGTGTCGTACACTCGGCGCATGGTAGAGTGCTACTTTCAATCCGCGAGGATGAAATTGCTGCCACGGCCATGGGTGTCAATACAACCCAAGGGAAAGTCCGAGCCTTCGCATTGGGGGCTTTTTTCGCGGGCATCGCCGGTGGCTTGTTTGCTCACAACCTTAGCACGATCAACCCTCAGATTTTTGATTTTAATCGAAGCTTTGAGGTCATCATTATGGTTGTGCTTGGTGGGATGGGCTCCATTTCAGGTAGCGTAGTGGCCGCTGTTTTGCTCACCGTATTGAAAGAGGCCCTGCGCCCGCTACAAAATTATACGGGCGTCGACCTTCGCATGGTCATCTATTCTTTGGTTTTGATCCTGATGATGCTAGCTCGCCCGAAAGGCATATTCGGCACTAGCGAAATATCTGACTTTCTTTCGTCCAAAAAGAGGGCGAAGGCATGAACCAAACGGCGCTAAAAACAGAGAAACTATCTATCAAATTCGGGGGGCTCAAAGCCGTCAGTGACGTCGACCTCGAGATCCCGCAGGGCGCCATTTTCGGGTTAATCGGTCCTAACGGCGCTGGGAAAACTACGTTATTTAATATGCTCACCGGCGTCTATAAACCCACGTCAGGCACAATAACGTTAGGCGCATCAGGGAAACAAATATCTGGCTTGAGAGCCTTTGAAATCACAAGATCAGGAATCGCTAGGACATTCCAAAACATCAGACTCTTTAAGGAATTGACTGTCCTCCAAAATCTTCTCGTTGCCATGGATCAAAACCCCAGCAACCGAAAGTTCGGTTTGATATCGACCCTTCTCCACACAAAAGCCCTGCTTGAGGCCGAATCACGCAAAAAAGCAGACGCGCTCGAGATTCTAAAAATATTTAAACTTGAGTCCAGAGCCGATGAACTCTCTAGTTCCCTACCTTACGGTGATCAAAGAAGGCTCGAGATTGCCCGAGCCATCGCCACAGGATCTCGCATCCTGCTCCTGGATGAACCTGCGGCAGGGATGAATGCTAACGAAACCACCTCTTTGATGGACACCATCAGAGACATCCGCAAACAATACAATGCGACCGTTCTTTTAATTGAGCACGACATGAAGCTCGTCATGGGTATTTGTGAGCGTATTGCGGTGCTTGATTACGGAGTCAAAATTGCAGAGGGAGCACCGGCGGAGATTCAAAAAAATCCTAGGGTCATAGAAGCATATTTAGGTAAGGCAGCAACGAAATGAGCACGACCCAAAAAGATCCGATCTTGAGTTTTAAGGACCTGAGTGTTTATTACGGGATTATCCAGGCTCTGCACTCAGTGAGCTTCGAGGTTGAGCGCGGTCAAATTTTAACATTAGTCGGCGCCAACGGCGCAGGAAAGTCCACAACACTGCGGGCCATATCTGGTCTTGTAAAACCAAAATCCGGGCAGATTATTTATAAGGGAGAAAATATTGCTGGGATGCCGGCCCATGAAATTGTCAAAAAGCGCCTTTGCCAAGCTCCGGAGGGTCGCGGCATTTTCCTGAATCTAACGGTTGAGGAAAATATGGATCTTGGCGCATGGGCAGCACCAGACAAAGGGGCATTTCAAGCAAATCTTGATCAAGGTTTTCAGCTTTTCCCCCGACTAAAAGAACGTCGAAAACAGCTGGCTGGTACTCTGTCTGGTGGCGAACAACAGATGCTAGCCATAGCTCGAGCCCTTATGGGCCAGCCTGAATTGCTGTTATTGGACGAGCCTAGTCTTGGGCTTGCTCCGCAAATTATTGAAAAAATCTTTGAAATCATTACCGATATTAATAAAACTGGTATGACGATCGTGTTGGTTGAACAAAACGCTCTCCAAGCACTCCAAATCGCCCACTATGGACTCGTTCTTGAGACCGGCAAAATCAAAACG
Source organism: Deltaproteobacteria bacterium (assembly GCA_040381655.1). GTDB lineage: Bacteria > Bdellovibrionota_B > Oligoflexia > Oligoflexales > RGVZ01 > CAMDKS01. Next base: position 3,857 of record JBEIGW010000086.1, on the reverse strand, counting down.
CGCGGGCCAGCTAACGAGCTCTTAAAGTCTGATGAAATCAGAAAAGCGTATTTAGGTGACTGAGATACACAATATTTGTTAGGGTATGCGATCTTTATTTTAAGGAGACAAAGCATATGTCCCACAAAGTCATCGCATTTCACTACAAACTAACTGACACCAACGGCAAGTCTCTCGATGCATCAGATGCTGGAGAGCCGCTAGCATTTATGACCGGCGCCGGCCAAATCATACCTGGCCTCGAGTCAGTCTTGCTTTCCATGGGCAAGGGTGAAAAACGACGCGTTGAAGTTGAAGCAAAGGATGCGTACGGCGAACGTGACATTGGAAAAATCTTAAATATTAAGCGCAACCAGTTGCCCGAAGGCGACGTGAAGGTTGGCGATATGTTCCACGGACCAAATGGCGAAGTCGTCACCGTAACTGCGATTTCAATCGACTCAGTGACTTTAGACGCAAATCATCCACTGGCGGGGCAGAAGTTAATTTTTGATGTGGAAATTGACACTGTGCGCGAAGCCACTAAGGAAGAAGTCGCCCATGGGCACGCCCACGGCGCAGACGGACAGCATCACCATCATTAAATAAATTTAGCTGGCTTTAGGCGTAGACTCGGCCGATTGCACCTGTTCCGAATCCTCAGTCTGAGGAGCATTGGATGGCGCATCGGTCGTTTCTTCTTGCTTTTGGGTTTCATCCGCCGCTGGTTGCGCGGACTCCTGACTAGCCGGGCTCTCAGCGATCACGGGTTCAGCCGCTACAACAACTGGAGCCGAGACCTCTGGTGCCGCTGAAACAGCTGGGGATTGCGCTGAGCCCGCCAATTTTTTTTCAATCTCTGATTTAATTTCGTCAAAGGTGCAAAGATGACTGTCGCGACGTTTACGCGCAGAGATTCCAACTGCCATAGTATCGGCTTCCATGACAACACCTTGCCCACCGACCTCGATGCTACAATTGGCCGCAAACACGTTAGTCGCTGCGACTAAACAGTCCTCAACAAACGTCATAGACGACTTCATGGCCTCTAACTGACTCGACACAGTCTCAATCAGTGGCCGAACATTTGCCATTTTCCCCTTCAAGACCTCTTTCATCTGCTTATGTTTCGGAGTGAGCTGACCATCTTTCTTCTGGGCCAACTCTCTAAATTCTAGTTTGTAGCGCTCTTGAGCATCCAGAAGATCTTTCAGACGCTTCTCACGTATCTTGGTACGCCTAATCACCCGGTGATCAACTCCCACCACAAGTTTTGTGCGCGCACCCTTGGTAAATCCGATGTTCGCCGCAGCAATCAGGTTTCGTGACATGATGGTACCACCGCCAATAACACCGTCCGGCGCAAGAGCTTGAATGTAATCTCCAGCAACCACATCACTGCTAATAAGCGACTTTGTGACGACCAAAGACCCGTCACATTCGATATTACTGTTTTCGATGAAATCGGCTTTGATATGAGTATTACAGATGACTTTTCCCTGCTGGCCGGTAACGATACTCTCGACGACTTCAATCGGCTCTCGCGATATGACCGTGCCTCCGGTAATAGATCCATATACTTTTAATGGGCCTTTCACCCGAACTAATGCCCCTGCATCAACGGATCCTTTTATCTCGACGGGACCATCGAAGTAAATATTCCCTGACTTCAAATTCACATCACCTTCATGCACATGCGACTTGATCAGTCCAATTTTGTTACCGTCCTCAACTGTCGGCACTCCACCGAATTCAGCAAAATATTTGCCCGGGACAGACTGCATAACTCCCTCGCCAAGCACGACGTCCATCTGAGGACCTGGCTCTGGCTGCAAGGACTCTCCAAGTATATTCATCCCAATAACTTCAGGCTTAAGATATCGAATCTCCGCGATAAGTTGCCCCGACTGAACAATAGATCTCTGCTGCGAATCTCTGATATTGATGATGTCATTATCACTTACAGGCTTGGGCGCATCTTTGAAAACCAAGTGGATGTAAGGATCTACGCCAGACACCGCTTGCTGACCGCGACCGGCCACCTTCCCGTCTAGATTCTCGCGTCTATTGACCGCCTCTGCTAGCAATGTCAGGTCTGCATCGGGAATATCACCTTTAAGATCAGACATTCTCAGCTGCTTGATAATAAAGTCTTTGGAGATTTTAAACTCTGCATCTTCATACACAGCCATATCAAAGTCATTGATTTTTGCGGTCATCTTGTCATCAGAGACTATAAAGTTAAGAAATTTCTTGCCAAGAGTTTTCGACAAATCTTCCATAGCCGCAAGCACAGTCAGCGGCATGCCAATTCCTACACGCTCAGGCCCCGTCAAAGCACCCCTAATTAATTCAGCGATCTCGTTTCGTAAAATCAATAAATCTGGGCTTCCAGTCGCCTCGAGCTTTTGAACTGCTTTTGCGACCAAATCACAAAGTCGATCTATGGCGGGTTCTGACTGCATGCTAGAAAGCTCGTGAATATAGGCAACGACTTCAAAGCGTGTCTTATTAGCGAAGACCGCAAAGGGCCTTTCTGGATGGTGAAACGATGGCACAGCTTTTCTATTTTCAATCAAAAAATTACTCAAAGTATCGCCAGCAAGGATTCTCTGAATCGCAGCATTAATATGTGGCAAGAAAAGTCCATCATGTACATGGTGATCTCGCGCAACTTTTAAGATTGCGGTTCGAATCCATTCAGGGTTGAATTTTTTTGTGTCAATAGGACCTGTCGTAGTGACCAAAACTCCAGGGTTCTGCACATCGGAATTGGTCACCGTGAGGCCTTCAATTTGCGGAGCACCCGCACCAAGAATAAACGTGATTTTTACATCATCTAGATCTTTGGGAGCCTCACGTAGTGCAGACCAAACAGCTTCAATAGACTCCTCATAAATTTGATAAAATTCAATACGACCTTCGTCTTTGACTTTCTCAAACTTCGATCTCACGCGTTCAATTAAATCTTCGGGTGGCGTTATAGACGTGAGAGCGGCCGCACGCGTAAGCGATAAGCGCACGATGTGCTGCTGTGCGTTGTAGGATAATACTGGCGAGCGACCAGATGTCACGACAAACGTCTCCCGTTATGAACAGAGATCCTCAGCTCATTTATCGCCATGACATTGACTTTTCTTTATAAATATCCGGGATTTGTCGATCCGACAGCGTCAGCGCCAAATCACAACCAACTAAAATAAAAGAACTTTTTCAGCAATCTAAGGCAGAAACCAACTGACCACAGGCAGCAGCAATATCCTGCCCTTTGCTGTAGCGCACCATGACGCGAAGACCGGATTTAAAGATATGGTCCCTAAAAGCCTCAAGATGCTCGATATCGGGTCCTCGGAGACGAGATGGCCCAACCGGGTTTAGGGGGATGATGTTTATTTTTACATTCATGCCATCGGTCATTTCAATCAACTTGTCAGCATGCGCCTGTGAATCGTTAACGCCACGAATCAAAGTATACTGAATGAGCAACCCGTTTTTTTGCAGACTATCGAGGGACCTTAGCCTCTGAAAAAGAGTAGCTAGAGGCCATCTACGATTGATCGGCATAATTTTGGATCTCTCTGAATCAACAGCAGAGTGAACAGACACGGCTAGACGAACGTCAGGGTGAACGTCCAGCAACTGATCAAGACCATCAAGATGCCCGGCGGTGGATACACTCACGCGTCTTTTAGCTAAATTCATACCGAAAGGGTCAGTCATGATCGTGATAGCCTGCGCGACGTTCAAAGCGTTATCTAGAGGCTCACCCATACCCATAAAAACAATGTTGGTAATACGCTGACTGGTCGGAAGCCGGTTGCCCACCAACCATTCAGGGTTGTCCTTGATCCAGCGATTAGCTAGCCATACTTGACCCA
>JBEIGW010000085.1:0-10067 GCA_040381655.1 Deltaproteobacteria bacterium | reverse complement strand
GGACCAACAGCTCCAGCTGCCCCACCGATGACGATATTCTGCTCTGTTCTCCGCTTTAGATACATCGTGTAAAAAAGAACGTAAAATGCATTAGCAAACACCGCAATCATCGCTGCGAACAGCGAAGCACCAAACGTTAAGACCAAAAAAGACATAACGCCAAGTACGGTACCAAAGATCATGGCGTGTGCATTGGGTACCCGTCCACTAGCGACAGGACGCCGACGGGTTCGTACCATGTGTCTATCAATCTCTGCATCCACTAGGTGATTAAACACGGCGGCAGATGATGACGCCAGCCACGTCCCTACGAGGCTCAATACAATAAGACTCATCTTGGGTAGTTCACTATCTACGGCCAATAGAATGCCCGGCAAAACAGTGACCACAACAAGTAACGTGATCGTCGGTTTTGTTAGATTAAAATAGTCCCGCCAAGTGGCTCCAGCAACGCTAGTCGCCGATGGGGGGCAAGCGGTCACACTTGAACTCATAGTCCACCAATTACCAACGCGGAGTCATCCCGACCCAAATAGGAAAGAACACGCAGAGATAAAATAACGCCGGAAACATGAACATGATTAGAATCATGGCCAGCCAGCCCTTACCTTCTCTCTCCAGATCACGCACAGGCGCATTTTTCGTAGTCATATGGCAGCACTGCTCCCGAAGCAATCAAGTTTGTTGAGACGCCCTATAATGGACGTTTCTTGGGAAAAAAGCAAATTCGATTACTCGGCGCAAAACCTCAGGTTTGATTAATTTTTAGTCAAAAGCTAGCGCGAAAGATATTCGTAGACTCTTTGGTTTCTCAGGACACCCTTAACATAATCTCTGGTCTCCTGGTTGGGAATCAACTCAATGAAGACCAGAGGGTCGTCAAACATCCTCCTAGCTAGCCATGAGTCAACCGTTTGAACGCCCGCATTATAGGCAGCATAAGATTGAGCTTTATCGTTCCTAAACCTAACGTGTAGCTCCCCAACATAGTCGGCCGCAAGTCTGATGTTGAGCTCTGGTTTCATAAGATCTTGAGGAATGTTCAGTTTTTCTTTGTCGGGTAATTGAGCGCTTTTTAAAAGCCGTTTAGCCGTATATGGCATGAGTTGCATCACACCGTACGCATTGGCCCCGCTTTTTGCATCGGCCTTAAAACTAGACTCTTGCCGTGATATCGCCAACAACTCGTTGTAATCGACACCTCGTTCCTTACCAATGGTTTCATAGGTGGGGAGATAGGGCCTAGGAAAATAAGTCAGAATTTGCTCGGGCCAATCACGCCAAAAATCCGCGGTTTTCATCATCTTAGTCGTCAAAGATATTGAACCAAGCCAATTACCTACGGACCCGTGCAATCTAGATACATAGATGGCCCATTTTATATTTTTAAACCCGCCACCTGTTACAGGCTCGATTGAGCGTTGTAGCTCCTCAATCGCGAGCGTAGATAATTGGGGGATTTTCAGAGATGCAAGAACCTCAGCACGGCGTAGAAGTCTGCCGCGTTCTTTATCTTCACGCAGATCATCGATATCAATACGCTGCCAATCCGACAGTGTTTCCACAAGTTCACTCACGTCCTCAAAAGACGTCTCCCAAGCTTTAGCTTGCTGACTGCCTACCTTTGACAGAGCGACTACGCTGTAGAAGTTCAACGGGTAATCTTCAGAGAGCGTCTTAGCGTAAAACGAAGACTCGGAGGCATTACCAAGCTTCTCGTGCGCTCGAACAAGCCAAAACAACACCTGCGGACGAATTTTTTCATCAGTTGTATCCGTCAGGAGTTGCTCCCATATTCTTCGAGCTTGATCAAAATCACCGGCCAAGAATCGATAAAGACCTTGGCTCCATCGAAAACGAGTCGACCACTCATCCGGAAGTCCTGCCTGTCGCAAAGCAAGCTCTGCTATATTAAATGACTTCTCCCAATCACGGGCCTCAACAGCTAATCGAAAGGCAAGAATGTGATAGGTTTCTGCTGCAGCAGAAACGAGATTGCTCTTTTGCTCTGCGCTGAGAGTAAATGACTGTAGAAGCGCTGAATTGACATAAGTCAACACGTCGTCGGCAAACGTTCTTGCTGAATCACCATCACCGATGTTCGCTCGGGCTCTCGCCGCCCACAATGTTTCTTCAATTCTGCGTTGTTCGAAAGCCACCCTAGATAGAGCAAGTGTGGATTCGTTAATTGCGGGATTTTTCCAAAGTTGCATATAAGGCATGTAGAGTGGCGCCACTGAATCGCGTTCGCCCTGATCGCGTCGCATTCTAATCATGCGTGAATATGACTCCAAAGCCAAGGGCATCAATGACGATTGGGATGCAAGGCGTGGCGCCACGTCCGACAATGCCGCTAAAGCTTTTGCAGGCTGACCGGAGCACTGTTCCGCGAGGGCATCAAAGTATTTGGCAACATCTGTTAATAAGGTCTTTTTCCAGGATTGCCAGCTTGGAGACACCTGGCCCTTGTACCTGCAATACTCCTCGGCCAGGGCTGTTAAGACTGGATCATCAGGTGGAACACCCTCCGTCTCGGGAGGATCAAGGGTGGCATCAGGTGTAATGCCATTCAAAAATTCTGGAATCTCTTTCAACAATATTGGGATAATTTTATCCTCAGTTTGTAAAGACCGACTGAGCATCCAAGGGCCCAGACTCCCCCCCCTTGTTTCCGCCAATATCGTCCGAGCTATTTCACGACGATCCAGCTTCCCTCTCGTAAATCTTGATTTTGCGAAAGCTCGTAGCCAGCCAGAAAAGGCACGCTCTCCAAAGGCCCCCCTCGCCGTCGACACCGCCCTCAGCCAAGCGACAGAGGCAGCAGCGCTATCCCCCTTGGCTTCAGCATTAATCGCATCAAGCATGGACTCAACGTCTGCCAATAACTCGCGATCCGATGGATTTTTTTTAAGATATTGACCTAATAAGTCACGACTTTTTTTAAAATCGTCGCCAACTAACTGAGACGGTGACAACACATCAAGAGGGACCTTTACGGGTCGGAGTGTGCTTGTACAACCACACAATCCGGTGACGATAAAGGAGGTCAGGATAATTTTAAAGCTGATCCATCGCATACAGCTGACATGATACCTTGTTATCCCCCTGGCGTCACACGAAAAACCCGCGGGCTGACCAACGACGAAGAGACCACCATGTAGCGATCATGTTCAATAAAATCAACGTTCTGGACATGCTTCAGACGAACGTTGCTGTAGAGCTTCCTCTTCGACGCAAGATCCATAAACTCCACGGCTCCGTCATCAAACGTCAGCACATGGACTCCCTTGGCTACGCCGAAAGTAGCAATCTTTCTTTGGCCCGTTACCGGCACCACCTGTCGACGTTTCAAACTCCAGTCAAATACGACGACAGCCTTATGTGTCCATGCAAATAAAGCGTCACTATCCCCCGCCACGCCCCGGATCTCCGACTTTGCAGAGTATAACGATTCATAGCTCGCAAGCGTTCCTGACACTATAAATTTAACGAGCTCGCGTCTGTGTGGAAATACTACAGCTAGGTGTCCGGGTTTGTCCGCGCGGACAACTGCCGTGTTTGTCGGATCCAGATCGGACTTCGCACGATGTAAAATGACACTTCGCTCTTTCACAGAAAATACATAAATGCCGCATCGACTAAAGATGAAATAGGCTTCCTCATCCAGCAGGCCCGTCGCAGCCGAAGTTATTGCGGGACACTTCGCGTCAAACTTGGCTTCAAGAGCACTCCACTTTTTAGCAGAATGCTCAAAAATCCAAATTATACCTTCGTCAAAGCCCACCACTTCATTTGGTGTGACACCTAATATTCGGAACGGAGACCCAGCCGACACAGGCATCTCGTATCGAGTCACCGAAGAGGTCTCCAGATTCCAGCGCCAAATATTTTTGGCGCCGGACAACCAAAGCTCCCTCGATGCACCGTGGTAGACAGGGTGTCCCCGCAAGTTATCAGCTATCATCGCTTCACCCTGTAAAGCGGCAGGCTTTAACTCTTTGATCTCAATGTTTGAATAGTTCGATTGGCCAGAGAACATACCTAAAGCAGCAAGCGGCAAAAAAATGGCAAACGCCTGTTTTAGCATGAAAGCCAACCTCAAGCTCCTGCAAGAGCCTCAATAATTTGGGATAGAATGAGTGATTCATCAATCCCTGAGGATTTTAACCTGCGATCTGCCTCAATGCATGCGCTCAGACCTGAAATCCCCCTAGCGCGAGCGCCACGCTCCACTTGCTCTCTGGAATAACGAGAAAATATACCGTTGATTGCGATGGCTGACTCACCTCGATTAAGAAAACTCTCCGTCAGAAGGTGGGCTTTTGCTGTCTTTTTATCTCTCAAAAGTTTGAATAGATCAAAAATATCATCATCTCTGATGTTACCAAGTGAGGGTGCTACGTCCTCTCTGTCAATTTGACGACCCGCATCGCTGAACTGAAGACTGAGTTTTAAAATTTCGTTTTCAATCTTCATCAAGTCCAGTCCAGAGGACTCTAAGATCAGATTTAGAGCGTCAGATGACAAGTTGATACGATAACGAGTCGCCAGTGCAGAGGCTATCTTAACATAACCTCCAAAGCTCTCTGGCTCGGAGCAATTCACAATTTTAGCGTTTAGTCTTTTCATGTGCTTTTGAATGTCTACGGTTAACTTTTCGCCGGCATCGATGACTAGCCAAGATTTCAAGACTCCGACATCAGGCACGCCGCTTAGCCAAGTACCAAAAGTCTTTAAGGCGCTGGTGCGACGAAGAATGTATAGCGTTGTGGGTTCAAATAGACTTGACTGGATACATAAGGATTGAAAATCACGCTGTTCAATCTCGCTACACTCAATTGAACTAACCTCACCCATCTGATTTTGAAGCCAAAATTTCTTGATGCTGTCTAAGGTTTTTACATGGAGATAATTTGACGGGCCTACAACACATATGATGCGAGGAAATGCTTGCGACGATTTGACGGCAAATATAGCTCGCATCTCGGACAGGTAGTCGTCGTAGCTTGGGCTAGCCGAAATTTTGTTCTGCCACGTCACGCGTCACCACTCCGCTTTCGATAGAGTAAAAAGAAGCAATTACGTCATCCAAGATTTTTTTGAATGCCGGCGACTGCTCGTTCTAAGCAACCGCTCAGCTAATTTGGCAGAGGATCTTTTGGTTTTTACTGCCTTTTTCTTGGATGAGCGACGCTTCAGTCCTCGCACAGAGCAGCGTTCATAGTCCACCATAAAATGCCAACCTATTGCTTTTTCAAGCGCCTCACGCTCTCTTTCAACCTGCTGAAGCTCAACAAGCGGGTCAGCCCTGTCTTTCACCAGGAGCCGTAACTCTGGTGATTTGCCTCTTTTTAAGGCGATCCCTTTGATCAATCCCCGGCGAGAGCGATTGAGGGCGACGGCTAGCCTTAATATACCGGCAAGAAACTCCACCCGTTCAAACTCCTCCTTATGCAAGCCAGACAGCTCACCTTGTTCAAATTTTGGCGAGGCTTTCCTATGGTGTAGCGCCACCAACGCGATGAGGTGGCGCTCATCTTGAGTGAAACCAGAGATTCTCCCGTTATTAATCAAATAATATGTGTGACGATGATAGGACGACTGCGCGATAAACTTACCAGACTCATGTAACCACGCTGCGACATGTAGCAGTTCTCGATCACCAAGCCACTGCGACTTAACTTGAGACGGGTGCAAATGATTCACAAGCTTGTCGAAAATTTCTAAAGCCAAACTACTTACACAGTCCGCCTGTTTGGGATCAACTATCCACTGCTCACCGAGTGCTTTTATACTATCCCAACGTATATCCCTGGCACGACCTACTTTTTCTCCGGACATTCTTCTGTAGCTATCGACCACAATCCCCTCGCGCAGACCAAATGCGGATATCGTCCACTCCTGCACCCCAAACAACCCGGAGATCTCATTCATCACAGCCGCGCCAGCCATGATAATATCCGCACGCGATGAATCTACGCCTAGAACGTCACGGATTTTTTTAGGATCTTTGAGTCTTTCCATGACTCCTAAAATGACTCCAAGATCTTTCGACGGCAATCGATAACCATTTTCATCTAATAAAACACGCTTCCTAAAAAACCTACTATGCAACATCGCCAGGGCTTTGGCTGTGCCTGAGGATGCGATAGCTTTTTTGTATGAACCTTTTTTCACGCCTCCTGCCAGAGGCAGTAACCTCAAGTTTATGTACTCGTGCATCTTTTTAATATTAGAGGTTGATATGCTTTTTTTCTTAAGATGCCTCGCAGTCAAAGTCACGGCGCCCAGTTTCAAACTAGTTACAAACTTAATCTCTTCACCACGCGCGAGTATAATCTCTGTACTACCACCGCCGATATCAATTCCCAGACATGGAGTCGTTTCCAAAGGTAACGCGTAACGCATGCCAAGAAAAACCAGTCGCGCCTCTTCCATCCCGTCAATCAACTCGACTTTGACTTTGGTTTTCTTATAAATCTCATCGATCAAAAGTTGGTGATTTTTGGCTTCTCGCAGCGAATGAGTGGCCACGGCTCTTATAGCTGCGCCGTAGGCTGAGGCGATTTTCACCATGTGAGAAACTGTGTGAAAAGCTCGTTTAAATCCTTCTTCAGACATATTTCCGTCTGGAAGTAAAAACTCACCCAAACGCACCCCGATTTTGTCTGTATCTAAAACTTCTAAGTGGCCGCTAGGGTCCATTCTGGCAACAATTAAGTGTATTGAATTACTACCAATATCGATGGCCGCGACCGTTGTGGCTTTTCCAGTATTGGAGCGAACATACATATGGCAGCAGGTCCTGACGAGTTTATGGTTTCCCTTCAGTATACCGAGCTGTCGTCTTCAATCAACACAAGTTCGATTTAGATTTCGCCATGTCTACGTCGCGTTGAATTTGGTCCCGCAAATCCGTGACGTCTTGAAACTTTTTTTCATCTCTCAAGCGAGCGCAAAATGTCAGCTCAACAGTTTGGCCATAAAAATCTAAGTCGCCCTGTGTTCTATCATAGACATGAGCTTCGACTGTTACACCCTTACCTTGTAAGTTCAAGGTCGGTCTCACGCCCACGTTAACAACGGCCCTCATCTGGTCCACTCCCCGAAGCTCCGCAGAGATGTCGGATTTGACCGTCAAGAACCCTGCATAGACACCCGTTCCTGGAACCAACTGGTCCATGTGATCTAGGTTTGCTGTCGGAAAACCAATGCTGCGGCCCACCTTGTTACCCTCAACAACCGTGCCCGTAAGAGCAAAAGGTCGACCCAACATCTTATTAGCCAAGTCCACTCGACCGTCTCGTAACCACAAGCGTACCTGTGAACTGCTGGCAACAATACCATCAACATGAACTGGCTCAACAATGGTACATTCGATGCTTTTCTCAGCACAAAATTCTCTCAAAAAATTCGCATCTCCCTGCCGGCCCCTTCCAAATCGGAAATCGGTCCCAACAGATATCTGCCTTACGGAAGCGGCACTGGTGATACCATCTAAAAAATCACGGGCTGACGTCTCTGCCAGGGTTTTGTCGAATTTAAGTTCAAGCATGGCATCTACGTGCAGCCGCGCAAGAAAATGACGCCTGATGCTTGGACTATCGATCTTCTTGAAGTCTCCGACCTTGGCAAAATACTGTGATGGGTGTGGATCAAAGGTAACAACAACACTGACTTGTCGCCGATTTCTCGCTGAAGAGACGACACCCTCGATCAGCTTTTGATGCCCTAAGTGGACGCCATCAAAGTTACCTAAAGCCATATAGAAATCGGCTTCGCCAAATAATTCCTTCAATGATTCTAATGAGTTAAATATATGCATTAAAATCCTGGAAATTCCATAGTCAAAATAGAGTTTTTAATGTTAAGAGGTTCGCTCTTAGACGCCTTGTGACCCCGTCAATTAACGGTCAGAAAGCGTTTGGTCAATGCAATTTATTGGAGACTGCAGATGGATAGTATCGGGATTGAAGCGACGACGGCCTCCTCAGGGGACGTGCATGGCCTGAGCATCCCTGCAGTCATTGGAATCTTGGCGTTAGTTCTTATTTTGGGCCTGATCTCTTCAAGACGATTTCGCGTGCGAGGTCTTGGAGTCCACCACCTATTTCTCAAAATCGCCCTGAAGCGAGCCAATGAGCAGTTAGTTGGATTTGTCCGTTCCCTTGATCTCGATGAGATGAACTTGGTTATGGGCGTTGCACCTCGCCGCGGCGAGGCACTGCAGTTTGACTTATCGTCTTTGCCTGGATTTCCTGGTGAAGGAAAAATGGTTACGGGTAAAGTCAGCCGAGTGAAAAATATCGGGGAAAATAACCATAACTTTCTCGTTAGTGTCTCACTCGATATCCCATCAAAAACTGCAGAAGTCGCGCTTAAACTATCTGATTACTTAAGACAACTGCACGGTTAAACCGGCAAAAACGATATGGCACTCATAACTGGGGATACTAAACTGCTTGGCCTCTTGGGCCACGAAACAAGCTACACCTTGTCACCAGTCATGCATAATCACTCCGCGAAGATCCTTCACAAAGACGCGGTCTACGTAAATTTTGATTTGAAGCCCGCGTACGTCAAAGAATTTTTGGGGATTTTCTGGCAGCTTGGCGGTATTGGTTTAAACGTCACCGTTCCACACAAATCTTTGGTAGCCTCTATGGTACAAACTGACGGATTAACCTCGGTAAACACCCTAGTACGCAGCGAAGCAGGGTGGACTGGTTATTCCACTGACGGCGAAGGATTTATCCGGGGCCTTTCGAGAGCAAATGTAACCATCAAAGATTTCGAAGCTGTTGTGATCCTTGGCTCTGGCGGATCGGCTCAATCAATCCTTGGAGCGATTGCTCAAGCCACGACTGAAAAACCACCAATTACGATTATTCATCGCAGGTCAAGAAATCACGACTCTCAAATCCATGAAGCCGTCGATAAAGTACCGGTCCAAATATTAACATTCAGAGAACTAACTCCAGAGGCATTCGCTGACACGCTTGAGAATCTACAAGGAATCAAAAAGCTTGTTATTCAGGCAACTAGTGCCCCGAAAAATGGCAATCGGCTCCAAGATTATTCATCGGCAATTAAGCTTTTAAGTCCAGATGATTTACTGATCGACATAATTTACGATCAGCCAAGTGAGATCTACTTCGAAGCCATCCGCCTTGGATTAAATTGCCTGGACGGCATGCCTATGCTGATTGAACAAGCGCGTCTCAGTCAATTTCTGTGGTGGAAAAAATCTGCATCCTACGACGACATGCTATTTGCAATAAAAAACTCGGGCTGGCCACACCGCTAGACCAGCTTTCGGGCCGCCCGCTATCTAACTAATCCACCAAATCTAGGTTCACATTGACGCGTTCACTCCCGACAGTAACATCCACGGATGTTTCAGCATCATCATCGGCAAAACTAACTTTGTACATGCCTGGCTTTAAAACGGCGTGGAACGTGCCGTCGGCCTTGATGGGATAATTCTGGACTGAATCATTTGCTTGAGCATCAAGACCCAAAGGCGAAATTCTAATTTGACCCTGAGCAGCCCTTTGACCATTTAAGGTGACGACACCCCTAACACCACTTTGACTTAGACGGTCCAACATCAAAGCCCAACCTGCACGCATGCGCTCAACCGTCGACTGTCGCCAACTGAAAGGAGGCTGAAAACCCTGGCTGCCAGAATTTACTTCGATCACATAAGGCAATACTCGATATGTGCCGTAGTACCAGTCGATATCGCCACCATCAACTGAGTAAAGAAGCTCCCATGACGTCCCGGCTTCGTACGTTCCAGATCCGCTATCTTTAACAAGTTTGCGGCCGAGTTCACGACCGAGCCCTTCGACAACATCGCGGTCCTCGGCACGCTCACCGTCACAGCCGTATGGATAAATCACAATTTCGCTATATGAGTGATAGCTGACTGAAATAACCGGCTGAACGCGCGCCACTAAGCCCATGACGGCTTGTGTTTCTGGCTCGCTACCAGCGGACGGTCCGCGGTACGTGTCGCTGTAGGTGCTGCCACTGCTTCCACCGCAAGAGCCCCAGGCATAGGG